>JAEWKL010000182.1 GCA_023386115.1 Pseudomonadota bacterium | reverse complement strand
CAGACGGCCGAGGCCGCGGTAACCCATCAGGTCGCCGTTGTTGCCGCCGCGCTGATAGCCCTGCGAGTAGCCGGCCTCGAAGCGGGCGCGGCCGGAGACGCGCAGGCAGGTATCGGTACCGGGGATGAAGAAGAAGCCGGCGCCGTAGGCCGAGCAGACACGAACGTACTCGACAGGCGCAGCCTTCTTGATCGGCAGATCGGCAGCCTGCGCCCCAGCCACAACGGTCAGGCCAGCGGCCGAGCCGAGCAGAAGGCTCTTCACGAGCTTCATAGAGACCTCCAAAAGGTTTCGGACCCGAAGGCGAACAACTGCAGCTCGCGAGCTATTTACGCCCACGCCATGCGCCATTCTTTCCCTCTTCAGTTCGGCCCCCCGCACAGGGTGTGTGCCGAACCGCGCCTTGTTTGTTTCAAGCGCATGGCCACCATGTGCGAGGAGGCCTGGCTGAGCAATACAGATCTGCCCGGTTGGTGCCGCATGTTAGGCCTTTGGCATCTGCTGTTGCAGGCTTGCCACGTTTTCGCCACCCGAGGGCTCGCTTCCCACGACGGCCAGAACAACGCCAAAGCGCCCCTCTCTGAACTAAGAGCACCTAACAGAACCGGCTTCAGCTCCTACTAAGTGATTGGAAAAACAGGGCGTGTGGCGGTTTAGATAGAGGC
Organism: Pseudomonadota bacterium; assembly: GCA_023386115.1. Taxonomy (GTDB): domain Bacteria; phylum Pseudomonadota; class Alphaproteobacteria; order Rhizobiales; family Beijerinckiaceae; genus Methylobacterium. The sequence goes on along the minus strand of JAEWKL010000182.1, from coordinate 26,876 downwards.
TCTAAGTCGCCACTGGCGGCAGATAAACGTGGTAGGCCGCGATCGCCGCGTCGAGCGCATCGTCGGTTATGAGCTTCGCCCTGTAGGCCTCGCCGCCGGTCATCGCTTGAACTCCCAGATCAGGATCATGTCAGGCATCTTGACCGGATGCGCCTTATACTCCCGGCCCCGCCCGATCCGGATCCACTCGCTCGTCACCTCGGTCACGTCCAGGGTGAGAGGGATCAGGCCGCCGCAGGAATCGCCGCGAAGCGTGCCAATCTGAGGCCCGACGCCAAAAAGCCGCAGCGTGTCCCAACCGGAAGCATGCGCCTGCATGCCCCATCCCTCGACGAACTCCTGGCAGCGCCGATGGGTCTCGGCTCATTCGTCGGGCCGCAGGCCGGGACAGGGCGGCACGCCGGGGTAGAGGCTGGCGAAGCGGCGGGACCATTCGAGACGGTTGAGGGGAGGGGAGTCGGCATGCTGAGCATCTAGCTCACCGCCAACTCCCCGGCCAGAAACGGCTTATAAGTCCCACATGGGATGCCGCCGCGACGGGGACCAGAGTTCAATGAAATCAAACGGTTGCTACCGCTTCCCAAGCTGAATGTCGTCGGTTCGATCCCGATCGCCCGCTCCATCAACTCTTTGGAACTGAACACTTTATTGCGGTCTGAGTGGCTCCGGTGTTCCCTATGTTCCCTATGGCGTTCCCAGCCGTTCCCCCGCTTCGTTCAAGGTCTGTTCCGCTCCTTGGGGCCGATCCTTTGATCATCCGGCCGGTGAGCGTCGCGGCGAGCATCAGCCACGACCGTTTCGCCTTCCGGCCGATGAGCACGAAGGGTTGGCGCGGGATCACCTGCACGGAGCCGGCGAAATAGGACACCTCCACGACGGTGTCGCTCTCCGTGATCAGGAGGGGCGCGCAGGTTCGCCATGCCTGGCGGTTCTGAAAGCGTGTAGGATACTCCGATCCACCATCGAGGTCGGAGGGCGCCATGAACGCGATCACGCGACGTCGCTTCGCCGCCTGCAGCGCGGGCCTGATCTCGGCCGCAGGTCTGCCGCGCATGGCCGTGAGCGCGGCCGTGCAAACCGTTTCTCTGAGCGATGGCATCGTCGTGCCGGCCTTGGGGCAGGGATCAGCGCGTCTCGGCCAGGGACGGCGCCCCGTCGCTGACGAGGAGCAGGCGATGAGCACCGGTCTCTCTCTCGGCATGACGCTCATCGACACCGCTGAGATCTACGGCGACGGAAGAGCGGAACAGCTGATCGGGCGTGTGATCAAGGGCCGGCGCGATAGCGTCTTCCTGGTCTCGAAGGTGTGGCCCTCGCACGCGACCCGAGCAGGCATCGAGGGCGCCTGCTCGGCCAGCCTCGCTCGCCTCCGCACCGACTATCTCGACCTGTATCTGCTGCATTGGCCTGACCGCGTGGAGGATCTGGCAGAAGTCGTCAGCACCTTCGAGCAATTGCGGGCTGGCGGTCAGATCCGGCGTTGGGGTGTATCGAACTTCGGGGTTGCCGAACTGGATCGGCTGTTCCGCATCCCTGCGGGCGAACACTGCGCGACCAACCAAGTGCCCTACAGCTTGGCCGACCGGAAGGTCGAACGCGAGATTCTGCCGTGGTGCGTGCAACACCGCATGCCGATCATGGCCTATTCGCCGCTCGGCGGCGAAGGCTCGAGCGTTTTGCGGAACCCAGCTGTCCAGCGCATCGCCGCGTCGCGGGGTGAAAGCTCGGCAGCCGTGGCTCTGACGTGGGCGATGCGCTCCGGAAACGTGATCGCCATTCCTGAGTCCGGTTCGGTCGCTCACGTGCGCGAGAATGCAGCAGCTCTGACGTTGAAGCTGGAGCGGGACGAATTGCGGCAATTGGACCAGGCTTTCCCGGCGTAGCGTATCGTCGGAACCCGGCTCCTGCGAGGAACCTGGAGGTGATTGAGGGAGCAGAAGCGGACGAGGCCTTCGACCGCATGCGATATTCCTATCGCTGGCATTGAGATGCCAAGGTGCTCGCCTGCAACCTCGAGGAGATGTCTTCGCAGGTTCGAAGGTCAGCCATGCGCCACTTCCGGACCTTCGATGATGACCGCCGGAATGGCTGCTTTATACCCGACAGAGGCCGATCGACGTCGGCGTCAGTCGCGCGGTGGCACTCCCACGGAGTCGCATAAGTGCGGCGTATGGACCAGTTGCATGAACAGCCGCACCCGACGCCAAGGTGACGTTCACACGCTGTCGCGCGTGGCTACTCCAGGCCGTAGGAGAGTCACTCGAAACGGGCTGCCATTCGCGGAGGCGTGCGCTACGGCTTCGTTCACTCTGGTCAGCGCAAACTCCGTCACCGCATATTCCGCCAGTCGCACCAAGCCCGCGCGCACGAGGCCGACCATCACCCGGACCGCCTCCGGCGGATGCATCCACTTGCCCTGCACCGTGATGTCGTTGCGCATGATCCAAGGGTAAGGCAGCCCCAGGTCCTCGGCCACGTCGGCGGGGGTGAGCAGGCGGTGGTCAGGCATTGTAACGCCCGGTTCGGGAGAGACTTTTTCGGCCGTTGAACGTTTGCGACACGCCTCTCGTCACGACCCCGGCGGCGTGTGAACGCATCGCCGAGGTGCGCGCCTCAGATCTGGGTGTCCTGGAAGGCGAAGTGGACGGTGCCGGACCACGGGAGGGCCTGTTCAAAGCCTGACTGGACGTAGCCGTTGTAGGTGGCTCCGTCCACATACAGGTTGCGGTCGGCCGCGGGGCTGCCGCCCCAGGCGTCGTTGAGGAAAGTCACCGCCACGTCGTGGTCGCCGGCGCCCCAGTCGCCGTGCACCGCGACCAGGTCGGATTGTCCGGTCGCGTGCGGGGCGTGCGCCGTCCGGACGCCGCCGACCTGCTCGCCGTCGACTGCGATCGTGTACTGCGCGTTACCCTGGTAGGCGTCCTGGCTGATCTTGAGCACCAGCTGGTCCGACCCGCTGACCAGGAGGCGGGCAAAACCGCTCGGGCTTGACGATGGTGCTCCCGGATCGAGGTCCGACACCAGCTGGGTGCCGGACGCCGTGCCGTCCGTCAGCCAAAGCTCCTCGCCATGCGTACCGTCGTTGGCCGTGAAGAGGGCTTGGCCGTCGCCGAGCGCCACGAACTTTCCAGGCATGCTGCTGGCTGAGCCCGGGTTGAGGTCGGCGACCCTGTGCGTGCCATCGGCTGTCCCGTCGCTGACCCAGAGCTCGCGCCCGGTGCTCTCATCGAAGTAGCTGAACAGCGCCCGACCGTCGCCTAGGCTGAAGAAGCCGCTCGCCGAGTTGCTATAGGCGGCCTCATTCAAGTTCGTCACCAGCCGCGTGCCGCCCTCGGTTCCGTCGGTGACCCAGAGCTGGTCGCCGACCGTTCCATCCGAGGCGGCAAACAAGACGCGACCGGGCGCGAGGTTGGCATAGCCGCCGGTCCCCGCATAGCTGCTGCTCAGGCCCGGGTTGATGTCGGCGAGGAGGTGCGTGCCTCCCGCGGTGCCGTCCGTGATCCAGGGCTCGAACCCGTGGGCGCCGTCGTTGGTGTCGAACAGGGCCCGTCCGTCGCCCATGTCGTGGAAAGAGAACACGCCGCCGCCGACCGAGCCTCGCGGGATATCGGTGATGAGTTGCGTGCCCTCGGCCGTGCCATCCGTGACCCACGGGTCGTAGCCGTGGACCCCGTCATTGGCGCCGAAGACAGCCTGACCCTCGGCGAGTACGTCAAAGCCGGAGGAAGTCGTGCTGCTGCCCGGGCCTTGGTTGATATCGGCGAGGAGACGCGTGCCTTCGGCAGTCCCATCCGTGATCCATGGCTCGAGGCCGTGGATGCCGTCGCTGGCGTTGAACAGCACCTGCCCGTTCCCGAGCGAGGCGAACTGACCGGGATCGCTGCTGCCGCTGCCGGGGGTGATGTCGGCGAGAAGGTGCGTGCCGCCCTCCGTGCCGTCCGTGATCCAGAGCTCGCGGCCGCTCGTCCCGTTCGACGCGTTGAACAATGCGCGCCCATCGCCAAGGTCGTGGAAGTTGATCGGGTAGCTGCTTCCCGCTTCAGCGTTGAGGTCGGCGAGAAGGTGGGTTCCCTCCGCCGTTCCGTCCGTCACCCATGGCTCGACGCCGTGCGTGCCGTCATCCGCCCCAAACAGCACTCGTCCGCCGGTGATCGAGACCAGGGGCCCAGGGGTGGGAAAGTAGGAGCCGGACTCGCCCTGGACATAGATGCTGCCGGGATTGCTGCTGCCATTCGGGTTGATGTCGGCCAGCAGGTGGGTTCCGTCCGCGGTGCCATCGGTGGCCCAGAGTTCACGCCCGTCGCTTCCCTGGGCGCTGAACACGAACTGTGAAGCCATGTGCCGCCTCCTCGCTCTCGCGCCTCGCTTGCTGCTCAGTTCTGCTCGGCCGGGCGGGGCGCGGGAGCGGCAATGTCGAGGCTTTACGCATCAGTTAATCCTTTAATAGAATATGCACAAGCGGATTACTGTTGGCATAATCAATTACAACCTGAGGTCGTTAATAACATTGGAGATTGTATCTCATCCCATAGATTTAATGTACCTACTTTGATCTGGATCGACTTCGACGTGGATCGCTCAGCCAGGGCTGCGACGGCCTGGTGGAATTGGTTCCATCGGCCAAGCTTGTGCGTGCGACGCCGGGCCATCCGACAGAGGGCTTCCTACTGGAGGTGAGCCATTCGTTGCGTGGCGGGTAGTGGCACCCGCCATATGCATAAGCTTGGCGTATGGAGCCAGCTGTGCTGATGCGATTCGAACCGCCGCTCTCGACCCATAGCAAGCTCCCAAGATGCCTGCTTCGAGGCATCCAACTGCACCATTGATGGGGCACGGTCGTCGCCGGTCTCGGCCGGACGCGGTGTCTTCGACACGATTCGAAGGTAATCCTGAAGGGTGGCCGCGTCGCGCTCCGGCTGTTAGATCAGAGCCATGCCCGGTATATTCGACTGGCTCCGCGGCCGAAGGTCGTCCGAACAGCATCGCGATGGTGTAGCCGAGCGGTCCGATGTGGCCGCCAGCGATCCCTATGACCTTCTCTCCGCTCGGCTTGGCGATTACCCGCCCGACACGCCGCTCCATCGCGGCGATCACCGGGGGCTGACACGGGAGCAACGCGCCGAGAACCTGGCTCAGTTCCTCGCCCGTGACGCCGACCGGATCGCCATCCTCGTGTCGCGGCTCGCCCGTGAAGGGCTCGACGGGGCAGCCGTCCTGAAGGGCGACGAAGCGGCGCTGGCCGAGGGTCGGCGGATCGATGTGTGGCTGGCCGGCTGGGTCCCGCATCGCCCCTTCGACCCCGTACTGGGCGATGTCGAGGTCAACCCGCCTCGCGCGCGCTGGTTTGCGAGTGACCGCGCAGGCGCGGATCTCGTGTTCAGCTTCGTCTCCGATCTGGCACGCCTCAACGCCGCGGCCATCGCTGCGGCCGATCCGTCGTTTTCTTGGGCAGTGGTTGAGGACGCGCTTGACGTTACGATCACCACTAGCCCAGTCGACGACCCCCGGGAGGAGCCGAGCGACCGGCGTCACCACCTCTGCCTCGTCAGGGACGCTTCCGACAGCTCGGTGCCGGTCGTCTTGGACGTGCCGCTCGCGATGCTCAGCCTGGTGCATGGGCGCATGTCGCCACTCGGTCTGCCGGTGTCGGCGGAGTTCCCGATTGGGTTGCAGGCGATCCAGTCCGGCGCGTACGCTCGGAAGTGATCAGGTCGGCCGCCGTCGGGGGTTGCCGAAACGATCCCCAGGGGGTCGGAAACGCGGTCTGTTCGGGGCGCACCTGAACCAGACAACCACCACCAGCCTGAATGCCCGCTTCAGGTCACAGCCAGGAAGTCCGCTCCCCACCCCGAGCAGTCGTTCCGCTGCGCAGGCGCGGTTGTATGAAAAACGGCGGTTTTTGAGCCACTTAACCCTGTAAGTTTTGCGTGTCTGGAAATCAAAACTGGGGGCCACGCGCTTAAGCTAGGCGTATGGAATGCGATATCAGGCTCTCCTCAGGGCCTCGAAGCACCTCAGCTCACTTGGCGCCCTTCTCCGTAGGCCTGCATTCCTGCTCTGATCAGCGTGAGAGCCTCGCCGGCATCGCTCCGGCGCACAGGGCTGAACGCCTTGCCCGCGAGCCGATTGTAGTGCTCGAAGAACGCCTCGATCTCCTCCAGCATCTGCGGCCGCAGGTCCGACAGGGCCGTCACGTGACCCTGGGTGTGTGCGTGTGTCGCTACGCCGATCAGGCGATCGTTGCGCTCTTTGCGGCCGTCGCGTTCCGTCTGCTCCGCTTCAATCGCGCCGATGATCCGGGCCGTCATCACGCAGCCTGGGAAGGCGGGCGCATCCATGATCACCAAAACGTCGAGCGGGTCGCCATCATCGCCCTTAGTCGACGGCACGAAACCGTAGTCGTAGGGAAACGACATACCTTCTGGAAGGACGCCTTTCAAGAGAAACACGCCTAGGCTGTCGTCATAGGCGTACTTGTTGCGACTTCCCTTCGGCGTCTCGATGACGATGTGAACCTCACAGCCCTCTGAGAAAGTTGGCAGCAAGGCCGGAGCCATTTGTCTCAACTGCTCCATGGGATCACCTGCACGCCGAGTGGCTGAACCGAGGGCGAACGCAGTGCCGCTTCGAATGTTGCATAGCCATCCTGGGCGGTAGCTTGCACCGGCAGTCTGCTGGCGGGATCATCGGCCATGATCCCTCCAGCTCCACCCGATCGGGTTAGCCTAAGGCGGTGCGCAACCCGCACTGTCATGACCGGAAGCTGGGGAGGGGGATCACCCGACCTGCAGCTCTTCTGCGAAGGCCGGGGACACCCCGGCGCACGCGGGCGTTAGCCCTTCCAGTCATTGACAGGATGGACGCCAGCCCCGCTTTCTGTCTTGGCATCAGCGATCGCCATCGTATGGGCGGAGACGATAGGCTCCGGTAGGCGTCAGCCGATTAGAGCGCGGCTGGCATGGCCAGGGACCATTGCGAGCCGTGCTCGCTCTCGTGATCGCGCACCATCCGCACCGCGCGCTCGCGCACCTCAGGGGAAAACGGGGATGTTCGCTTCGTCATGGCTCCATCCTCTCAGAAGCTGGAGCCTCCGGAAAACCCGGAGCGGTTCAGTCAGCGCCGGCCTAAGATGGCGGTCGTTGTGACCTTAGGGCATCCAGGCCTGACCTTGGGTCCGCTGCCAGACGGGGCCGAGTTCGTCCTCAAGCCCGATATCGTCGGGACTCTCGCACCCATGCTGAGGAGGCTGACCAGGCGCGAGTGACAGAGGGTCTGCCACAACACGAGTTGGTCCTCGTTGACGAGCCGTTAACCACATTCGTCCAGCCCGGCACCTCCGCCCAGGAGTCCGGCCTGATCTTCATCCAGGTAAAGAATGAGTGGGGAGACATGGCTTGTGTATGGCCGTCGAGCACCGCGAACTCAGTTAGGCATCCAGGCCAGCCTTGCTGCCGTTCTGCCCCTGATCGTCGGTCTGTTCGGGATGGTGCCGGCGCGCGCGCAAGGAGCCATCGACAACTGGGCGGACTTTCGCAAGCGGTTAGCAGACTGCTGGCAGGTTCCTTCGGGAACAGAAGGCTCGCTGATCGCCTTCCGCTTCGGCCTCAATAAGGCGGGCGCTTTGCGCGGCAAACCCCTTGTCACGGCACGTCGTCTGACCGGCGAGGCCGACGCTCAGATGCGCTTCGTGGAGGCAGCCACACGCGCGCTCGATACCTGCCTACCAATGCCGGTGACGCCAGGCTTTGGTGCGATATTGGGCGAGAGTCCGATCCGGCTGCGTTTCATCAACACGAAGCCGAGCGCCGCTTATCAGATCAACTCCAACATCACGATCTTTGCACCCCAGCCTTGAAGGTGTGTCGGTCAGCAGCATAGCAATAACGTCTGCGCTCCGTCGCCGCTCCGACCGACGTCCGACAGCGCGCTCCGTGAGTGCTACCAACACGGCTCAGCTCACAGAGCACCCCAAGCCCGATAGCGTTCGCGCTCGGTGAGCTCGCGCAAGCCTAGCTCCGCCACGAAGATCTGAGCGGCGCGCGGCGTTCCGCCGAGCGCGTCTGCGATGGCTGTGGTGGAGAGATTCGCACCCCCGGCCAATCAGCAGCTCGCACGGAACCATCACATGCGCTGCCTGTTGCGTTGTGCAACGCAGCATGTCCGTCGAGGAGCGACCGTGATTGGACCTGCAGAAATCGAAGATATGATGCTGGAGTATGCCGATGCACAGGCGGCGGCCGGCAACCCCGAGCTATCCGGGTCTCCGCAGGGGCTGCTAGCGAGCTGGTCGTCGGTGCTCGGATCTACTCGTGATCAGAGCCGAACGCACCTCCCAGATACGCAGAGGGGTCCCGAGATGGCATGGCTGTTTTGGCCTCAGCCGCGATCGCCAGAACGGCGAGAAGCTGATTGCGCAACGCAATCAGATGCTTGAGCCTTGGGCGTGACGATTGATGAAATCTGACGCGCTTTTTTTCACGTAAAATGATTTTCTGGGCCTTGAAAGCAATTGAACCCTCACAACATAGGTGCGGCGCACCAGATGAACCTGCAAATGAGCCTATTTGGCTTGCAGCTTGGGTGCAAGGTGCTTGTTATATTTGGTAAGCACGTTAAGTATACATGCGAAAAAGGTAGGAAACATGACTCTTAATTCGATCGCCGCGCCGAACAAGCAGGCCGAGCAGAACGAGCAGATCACCGAGGCCGTTAGGGCGACCATCAAAAAGACCACCGAGCAGAACACCCAGTTCGCTGAAGCTGCCCGCGACGGAATGAGTAAGATGGCCGGTCTCAGCCAGAAGACCGCTGAAGACGCCAAGCAGATCGTGCAGAAGAACGTCGAGACAGCCTCTCAGCAGGCCCGCGAGGCCGCCGATCGCTTCACCCGCACGCTCGGCTTTACCGGGCAGGACAGCGAGCGCCTCGCACACCAGTCCAAGCAGAACCTCGAAGCCGTCACTCGCTGCGGCACAGTTCTGACTCAGGCCATCCAGGATGCCTCGCGAAGCTGGTTCGAGCTGGGTCAGAAGCAGTGGCAGCGCAACCTCGACGGACTCAATAAGCTGACGCGCGCGACCTCCGTGCAGGAGTTCACGGCAATCCAGAGCGAGTTGGTCCGCGAGGGGCTGCAACACATGGTGCATGACAGCAAAGCCATCGCCGAAAGATCGGTCCGCGCGGTCGAGGAGGCCAGCAAGGCCTTCTCCGGCTTCGCCCAGCAGAGCTCCGCGTCCACCCGCTGAGGCGCGGAGCGCCCCGAGCCGGACACCTCGGGGCGCGCCAACCCCTTCGAGGGGCGGTCGCCTCGGTCGCCCCTTCTCCTGCCTCCCACTCATAGAACAAGAAACAAGCCGCGCCGCAGCGGCCGGTCTCAATCTCGGTCAAGTTTGAGGGTCGAACTTGAGCGCAATCTTCCCGAAGTGGGAGGATCCCTCAAGGTGGCGTAGAGCTTCGCGCAGGTGTTGCCAAGGGAAGACGCGGTCGACCACGGGGCGGATGCCGCCCACCTCGATCGCCCGGACCATGGCCTCGAACGTCTCGCGCGACCCGACCGGGATGCCTCGAACGGTCGCTTGCCGCCGGAAAATGTCGAGGGGGTTGATGCGGCCCTGGGTGCCGCCGAGATAGCCGATCACGTTGATCTGCCCGCCCACGCGTACGGCGCGCAGGCTTTGCTCAAAGGTGGCGGGACCGCCGACTTCCAAGACGTGGTCGACTCCGAGCTCGTCCGTAAGCGCGAGGACGCGAGAGGCCCAGTCGGGGTGCTCGCGGCGGTTCACACCGCCGAAGGCGCCGAGGGCACGCGCGCGCGCAAGCTTCTCGTCGCTGCTGGAGACCACGATGGCTCGCGCGCCCGCCGCGACCGCGAACTGGAGAGCGAAGATCGCGACCCCGCCCGTTCCCTGTACCAGCACAATCTCGCCAGCCTTCAGCCGGCCCAAGGTCACGAGGGCATGGAAAGCGGTCACACCCGCACAGGGTAGGGTCGCCGCCTCAGTGTCGGTGAGAGGCTCAGGCGCCCTCACGACAGCCTGCTCGTCGACCCGAACATACTCGGCGGCGACGCCGTCGAGCGGACCGCCGCGCTGGTAGGACGGCTCGGCCATGGCGAACCGACCACCGACCCAGCGCTGCCAGAACGTTGTGCAGACGCGATCCCCGACCTTGACGCGCGTGACGTCCTCCCCGACGGCGACGACGTCGCCGACTCCGTCTGACAGGGGAACGAGCGGGCGCGCGAACGCGGTGTGATAGCTGCCGCGCGCGATCTCGAGATCACGATAGTTGAGCGCCGCAGCACGCATGCGCAGGATCACCTCCTGCCGGCGCGGCTCGGGCCGCTGCCGCTCGACAAGGTTCAAGGCCTGCAAGCCCGAACCCTCTTCCAGAACCAGTGCTTTCACGATTGCCTCCTTGGACGGAGGAAGGGTGCACTTGCTCCGGACAGGATACAAATTCATAATATACGCGAAGATTATGCGTTGTGGGCAATATGTTGGACGAGATGCAGGCGTTCGTGCTGGTCGCTGAAGAGGGGAGCATCCAAGGCGCTGCGGCGAAAAGCTTCCGCACGCAATCGGCCGTGTCGCGCCAGGTCCAACGACTGGAGGAGATGCTGGGAACGAGGCTGCTCGATCGCCGCGCCAAGCCGCCGCGCCTGAGTGCGGACGGCATCGTTGCCTTGGAGCGCTGCCGCGACATCCTCGCCCAGTATCAAGGCCTGAAAGCGTTGTTCGGGGACGCTGAACCCTCGGGGCTGTTGCGAGTTGGGATCGCTCACGGCGCCAACGGCGCCTCCCTCGTGAAGCAGCTCGGCGAGGCGGCAGCACGCTTTCCCAAGCTGGCACTTCGCATCCACGCCGGCTGGAGCGCGGACTTGGACTGGCGGGTGCGAGAGGGAGCGCTCGACGCGGCAGTGGTCCTGAGGGTGGCTGCTGACCAGGGCCGCGAGGCCTCACCATATGACCTTTTGGTCGTTGGCCCGGCGGGCCAGGATCGGCTAAGCCCCATTCGCCATGCAGTGTTCGATCTGCCCTGGGTGCTGAGCCCGGAGCCGTGCGAGGTACGCGCTTGGCTGTCGCAGACGTGTGCGCGCCACGGCTGCCGGTTTGATGTTGCCGCTGAGGTGCAAGATCCGTCGCTGCAGCTGATGCTGGTTGCGCAAGGTGCCGGCCTCGGCATCCTGCCGAGGGGTGTCGTCGAACGTCATGCACGCCCAGACATCCTCGTGCATGATGTCGGCCTGCTGCGGTCGAGATTACGCTGCGAGCTGGTACGATCTACCTGTACGGCCCGTATGGAGCCCGTGCTGGCCCTCCTTGAGGCTGCCTGCCCGTAGGCTTGGCACTCGGCCCGTCCGACCGGCGTGAGATGGCGATCTCCCTCCGGGGTATGTCTGAAGAACGACGGGACACTGTCGGAGAATTCGAGCGTCCCGTCCGCCTGGCTTCTGGCGCGGCTGCCTCGCCGGTGTGTAATACCCTACGAGCGCCAGATTCTTGGAATTCCTCGTCGGAATTCGCCGACAGCGTCCGGCAGTTTTTCAACCGCTTAAATCTGTGGGATTTGCGCGACTGGAAATCAACATCTGGTGACGGCGGCCTCTTGCTCACCTAGGTCGCCACCTATGACGGCTTAAGCTTGGCCGATAAATCGGAGCAGCCTATCCTGTCACATTCAAGAATTTGGGCTGGTGCTGCCGCCTTTGAACAGCTCGATCAGTCCATACGGGGCATGCTCGCCTAGGCAGAGATCGAGGATCACGTGCGTTTCGGCGGCTGTGGCTGCGCTGCGAGTGAACATGGCCTGCTCGTAGCTGATCAGCGCCGCCTCGATGTCATCGCGGTGCGCGGCAAGGGCTTGCCCGAGTTCGGCGCCATCCAGCATGGCGAGGTTTGCGCCTTCACCGTTGGGCGCCATCAGATGCGCAGCGTCGCCGAGCAGCGTTACACCGGGCACGCGATCCCACTGGTGCTCGTCGGGCAAGGTGTGGATCAGGCGTGGTACCGGGGGCGTGTCGCTTTCGGTGATCAAGGCCGCGAGCACCGGCGCCCATCCGGCAAATTCCGCCGCGACCTGCGCTTTTGCGGTGTTCGCATCGGAAAAGTCGATGCCGTCAGCCCACGCCGCCGGACAGTGCAGCTGGACGTAGCTATGGATGACGTTACCAGCTTCACGATGTGCGATGATCCCCCGACCTGGAACGAGGGCGTACATGGCACCGCGCCCCACGGCTCCAGCTGTCGCAGCGTGTCGCGCGTCGACATCGTGGAGGTAGGTCTCGACGAACGTGATCCCAACATACGTAGGCTTGGCGTCTGACAGCAGAGGGCGCACCCGCGACCAGGCGCCATCCGCGCCGACGAGCAGGCGCGAGGTCACCCGCGTCCCGTCCGCAAATGCCAGTTCGTGCGCTCCGCCCCCGAGGGATGCCACGCTACTCAGCTTCTTGCCCCACTGCACCGCGTCTGTGGGCAGGGACGCGAGGAGCATGCGCCGGAGATCGCCCCGCAGCACCTCGGGGCGCTGACCCGTGCCGTCATCCGGCACGTCGAGCAGGATCTTGCCGGTTTGGGCGAGAACGCGCGAGGTTTCGGCTCCCTCATGAATGATTGTGCGGAACGCCTCCATCAGCCCCGCAGCGGCGAGCGCGTGCTGCCCAGTCTGAGGATGAATGTCGACCTGCCCGCCTTGGATGCGGGCCTCCGCCGTAGCATCCGCCTCGTAGATGGTTGCCGGGATGCCATGGACGTGGAGGACGCGGGCGAGGACCAAGCCACCAAGGCCTGCTCCGATGATGGTGACTGACGTCGTCACAAGGTGTACCTTCACAGTGTGTGGAACGGCGTTCCATTCAACTAGTTGGAACGCTGTTCCAGGCCTGTCAAGATGCTGCCTATGACGACCCAGACCCCACGGACCGAACGACGCGGCACCGCCCTCTCGAAAGAACGGATCATTGAGGCTGCGATTTCGATTCTCGACGCCGAAGGCGAGGGCGCCCTGACCTTCCGCGCGCTTGCCGCGCGCCTGGCGACCGGTAGCGGGGCGATCTACTGGCATGTCGCCGACAAGAACGAGCTTCTGGCGGCCGCCACCGATGCTGTCGTCGCGCAGGTCATGACTGAGGTGGTTCGGGATGCCGCGCCGCAAGAGGCGATCCGCGCCCTGGCCCTCGGGATCTTTGATGCGATCGACGCCCGCCCCTGGGTCGGCGCTCATCTTGCCCGTGCGCCCTGGCAGCTCGCCATGCTGCAGATCATTGAGGGTGTCGGCCAGCAGCTGCAGGGGCTCAGGGTCCCGGAGCACGCGCTGTTCAACGCTGGCTCCACGCTGGTGAGCTACATTCTCGGGGTCGCTGGCCAGAACGCCACCAACGCCCGCCTCCTGCCACCCGGGACAGACCGGTCAGCCTTCCTGGCAGAGATTGCCGCACGGTGGACGCAGCACGATCCCGCGGCTTACCCGTTCATGCATCGGATAGCTCAGCAGCTGCAGGGGCACGACGACCGTGCGCAGTTCCTGGCCGGCATCGACCTCATCCTGGCTGGCATCGCGTCCGTTCGATAGGCGATCGACGTGCCTTGGCTTCATGTAAGAAAAACGACGGTTTATCCAACCACTTATACCCTCGCACCTTGGCATCGACACGTCGATGCCAAGACGTCCGGCGCATCAGCGCCGACGCCCGTTCGGGCTTAGCCGGTGCCTCCGAACGGATCCGTTCGAAGGCGCGGCGGTATTAAACCTGTTAGGTTCGCGTGTCTGGAAATCGAAACTGGGGGGCGAGCGCATAAGGGAGGCGTATGGAACCAGCAGTGCGATGTTCTCAGCATTGCGCTGCACTTACCCTGACTGGCGCCGATGCAGGGCGACACGGAGCCAAATGAAACCTCAGCCACTGCCACAACATCAAACCGAAGCAGGGGCAGCTTTCGACTGCAGCGAGCCGGCCATACCCAACGGCACAGCCGGCGCGGTCTCCTTGTGCAGAGCCTCCAGACACGTCTCAACGGCTTGGCGGAGCGAGATCACGTAGTAGTCCGCCCCCACCTGCCGACGCAGCGCCTGATCGGTCAGGATCGCGTCCTCTGCTGGCCACAGCCCCACCAGCAGTGGCTTGCCCGGCAGCTTCTCCTGCAGGCGTTGCAGCAGGTAGCGCAGGTGCGCCGGGTTCCCGCTGATGTCCAGGTAGGAGATGCACACCATTGCCACGCCCGTCACGTCGAGCGTGCGCACGTTTTCCCGGCTGACGTCCTCGTGCGGCACCACCCGCGCTCCGAGTCCGTGCTTGCCCAGCAGCTGGGCCAGCATCGACGAGGCCGCCTCATCCAGGGGGCCGCGTCCGGCGATGCACATGACCGGCGCCTCGCCCCGCCATGCCAAGGGCCGCGCTGCGGGTTCGGGTGCCTGGCCGGGCACACCCTCGTTCTTCGGATGTTCCTTCTCGGCCAGCGAGCCCTCGGACCCTGCCTTCCCGGGTTCCCCAGCCTCGGGAGCCTCGTCGGGGCGCTTGGCGAACTCTCCTACAAGCGACTGCGTCAGACGTCGGATCGTCTCGAGTTGCTCGTCCCCGAGCACCCCGCGCCGGTAGTCGTTGGCCGCCAGCTGCAAGGCCTTGAGCGCCACCTCGTCGTAGTAGCTCGACAGCGAGCGCTCCTTGAGCAGCAGCTCGGCCTGCTCCTGCGCCTCGTCCGGATCGCCCGCCAGCATGCGCTGGTAGAAGTTCTCCACCGGCGTCAGCGGCGGCCGGTCCCCGAGCAGCACATCCAGGAACTCCAGCCGCTCGACGTGCCGGCCTAGTACCACCAAGCAGACGGTGAACGGGGTGGCCAGGATCAGCCCGATCGGCCCCCACAGGAAGCCCCAGAACAGCGTCGAGACGATCACCGAGAACGGCGACAGCCCCGTCGAGTGGCCATAGAGCAGTGGCTCGACCACCTGCCCGAACAGCGGCTCGGCCACTAGGAACAGACTCGCCGTCCAGATCGCCATCGACCAGCCCGGGTCGACCGCGGCGGCCAGCGCCACCGGAAACACCCCCGAGATCAGCGCGCCGATGTAGGGCACGAAGCGCATCAGCGCCGAGAACACGCCCCACAGGATCGGGCTCGGCACCCCGATCAGCCACAGGCCCACGCCCACGAGGACGCCGAAGGCGGCGTTCATCCCGAGTTGGGCCAGGAAGAAGGTGCCGAGCCGCCCGGCGGCGTCGTCCATTGCCATAGTGGTGCGGTGCAGGTCGCCCGAGCCGAACAGGCGGATGAGGCGGTCGCGTAGGTCCTCTCGCTGCATGAGGATGAAGATCACCACCACCAGCACGATGCCGACCGTGGTGAGTGGCGAAACGATGGGGCCGAGGACCTTCTCGGCGAGGACGAGCGGCGATGGGTCGGGCTCCTGCACCTTGACCAGCACGGGCTTGGGTGTCTGCCCGCCCGAGGACGACGCTGTCGTGCCCGATGCCGACGCCTTGCTGGAGGCTTCGCTGACCTGGCGGTTGAAGCGGCTGATGAGCTCGTTGGCGCGACCCAGCACGCCCTCCTGCAGGCCCGAGACCTTGCGCTGCACCGTGGTCTGGTACTCGGGCAGGTTCTTGGCGAGGTCGGCGACCTGCAGGCCGATGACGCTGCCGATGGCCAGGATGACGCCGAGAGCGAGGAGCACGGCAGCAATGACGGAGGGCACGCGGCCGAGCCGGAGGCGGCGCAGCAGGTTGACGACAGGGGTTAGGACGAAGCTGAGGAGGACCGCGAGAACCAGCGGGATGAAGACCTCGCGGGCGAGGTAGAGGGCGGCGACCACGACGACGGCGACGGCGAGGGTGACGAGGCCGGCAGTGCTGGGGGTCGCAGGTGGCGGAACACGGGCCGGCCGCAGGGAGGATGGCTCGACGAGGGGCATTCGGAACTCCGGGCGGCGTGATGCGGCCCGCGGGCCGGCTGGAGGGTGTCCGCTAACGTCTCAGGCGCTCCATCGGTCTCGCGGTGGGGTGAGCTCCCGATCCCCCTCGTTGAACGGCATTGTGTCTCCCGGAGTTTGTAGCGACCAACACCGTTCCACGTTGAGAGTGTCGTACGACGCAGGCGCACCATGACGGTAACTGCCACGCCGAGGCTGCCCGCATAAGCTTGGCGGTTGGAACGAGAACGGCTTGCCTTAGCGGGATCAGGTAACCCCACAGCTGGGGTGTCCGATCCTCGGCACCCTTAGAGAGGACGAGCAACATACAGCCAAGTGGACCGAGAACTCGGCCTCTTGAACACTCTCTGGAGGCTCGCCTGCTGGCGTGTTCGACCGCAGCTCACATTTCTGAACGATTTTGGCTACGACGGCGTTTGACCTTCAAAGCGTTCACATGAGCGCAGCATCAGGGAGTCCAACGCTATGCGGAGCTTCGCACTGGGCATGGTCGCAGCTGCGACCCTCCTCGCTCTTCCAGCCACGAGCTTTGCTCAGGGCATCTCGGTCGGCCCCGGCGGTGTGCGCATCGATGATGGTCGCGACAGGTACCGTGAGCGCGGTGGGCATTACGAGGAACGGCGTGCTCGGCCCTCACGAGGCATGTGCCGCGAACTGCGCCAGGCATGCATGAACCGGGAGGAGCTCGGCGAACAGGGGGCTGGCAACTGCCGCAGGTATCGCCGGATGTGCACTTGATCGGGCGGGCCAGTACCGGCGTCCTATCGGACGGGATCATCAGCAATGATGCCTCCCGGCCCTAGCCTCTGGCTGCGATCGCCATCCCCCTCGTCACCCGCGGACTTCGCTCGCTCCGATCCACGCGGTCACCACGGATGTGCTGCGTGCCACTCGCCGTCATCACAGGCTGGCCGTTCGCGTCCGTCATTTCGAAGGCGCAGGCGAACCAGTCCATCACCCCGTGCACCCGCGTTCGAGCGATCAGGTCGTCAGTGCGATCTTCCTCCAGTTGGCGAGCCCGTTTCCCCCCCTGGGTCGCGCCGGCTTTAAGCGGCGGATCCGATCAGCCTGGCTCTATGAGGGGTTGCCTTCCACCCCGAGCGGCCATGCCGCCATGCGGAACGGATGTAAGAAAAAACCGACCCTTTCCTGACAGCCACAGGGACCGCCGGCGCTGACGCCCTTGACGGGAGAGCCCAGCGACGTGGCGAATGTCATGAAACCGTGTCATGGAATCAAATGTCCGGAAAATCCTCGCGACCGGACATTCCCCACAGCGGCCGGGACGATCCGCTTTGGGTCATTCTGAGTCGTTTGGGATCAGTCCACCCGATGGCGGAGCCGGAGCGGCGTCTTGCCGCCGACGTGATATACAGACCATTCTGGAGGTGGTGCAGCGATGCCGATGGCCGCCGGCGCATCTCCCGAGTAGCTCGGCAGCCGTCTCGCCTGCGCGCTTTGATCTCCTCATTTATTTTTTAAGCATTCGGAGGTGCACTCGTCGGTCTGCCGAAACTCGGCTCCCGATCTACCGTTGCAGCCTTCTTAGACCCACTATGGCGGCCATGCTCGCGGCCAGCACCGGCCGATGTGCCTCCTCGATCATAGCAACGTGCCGGTCATAGGTCCGCCCGCGCATCCATTTCGGTTTTGGTGGGATCGGCGCCAATATGTTGTCGCCCCCACCGATACGCTTCTGCAGCTTGCATACTCGTTCAATTCCCTTGTCACGTGAGCTCATCCGCTGGCTCGCGCAGCTGAAGCGAACTTTCGACTGTTGGCCTACCGCCCGATCGACCGCTACCGAGGCCACCCATTTCTGTTTCTCCGCCCGTATTCCAAAATTCCGTGGCTAACCATCCAAAAAATTGTCATCCGCTGTGTGGTCGCAGCCTCACGCGAGGCCCCGGACCTCATTGCGCCTCGCGCTCGATCAAGCCCCGCCCGTCGCTCAGCGCGAGCACTCGTGACGGGGTCAGGCTCTCGCCGATCAAAGGTGCGGCTCCAATCAGGTTGGAAGCTCGTTCGGATAGCCACCACCGCTGTGCTGCCTCGCGTTCGGCGATCCGAGCCGCAAGGGCTGCAAGCGAATTGCTTAGATCCATGCGGCCTGTCGCGGCCCGCCCAAACATGGGCGAGGCGCGCGGCATCAACTCGCGCGAGGTCGGCATGAGCGCGATCCTCTGAGCAGCGAGGGGGGATAATCGAGCGCGGCGAGCACACAGCGGTCAAGTGCCAGCCAGGGCCTAGCCGGCCGAGTGCTTTCAGGAAGGGCCGTTGCTGCGGCTCGCGACCTTTACCCATCGAACGATCCCGTAAATATATGGTCCAATCGTTTCGGTCGTTAACCGCCTGCCGTCGAGTTCATCATTGTAAGTTGTAAAAATGATTTGAGAAATGACCTTGTTTCGATATCGGTATTTACCCTCAGCTTACGACCCGGTGGGGCATTGCTCACAGAAGGTCCGCTTCTGGATGGTTCTTGAGTGTAATTCGCATTATAAGCGAGCAGCTTTCGGGCATGTCTCAGCTGAGCTTGATCCGTGCTGGATTGCGCCGGCTGTGGACGGTTCGTGGGTGTGCGCTTCATCACCGATCGATCGAAGTGTGACGTGTACTTGTGACGAGGCCCCTTGCCGGCGCTGGAACGACTTGCAGGCGCGGCCAAACTTGGTAGGAGGAGCGGATGAGCTACTACGAGCGGTACATCGGTCCCCGCCTCGTACGCTGTCTCTGCGCGATGGCCGACATAAGCGCCGAGCGCGAGAAGATCGTGCCGCGTGCCTCGGGTACAGTCCTGGAGATTGGCTTAGGTCCAGGCCTCAATCTGCCCTTCTACGATCCTGCCCAGGTCTCGCGCGTAATCGGCGTCGACCCTAACGAGTCGTTCCTGAAGCTCGGCGAGGCGCAGCGGCGCGCGGCCAAGATTCCCGTCGAGATCCGGTGCACGCCGGCGGAGAGCCTGCCGCTGGAGGATGGCTGCGTCGATACAGCGGTGATCACCTACACGCTCTGCTCTGTGCACAATCCGTTGCGATGCCTGTCGGAAGTGCGTCGTGTCCTCCGTCCCGGTGGCCGGGCGCTGTTCCTGGAGCACGGGTTATCGACCGAGGCGAGGGTCGCCCGCTGGCAGCACAGGCTGAACCCGCTCTGGCGCACGCTGGCGGTCGGCTGCAACCTCATCCGTCCGGTGGCCGCCTCCTTCCGGGCTGCAGGCTTCGCGCTTGCCGAAGTGGAGGAGTACTACCTGCCGCGTGCGCCCAAACCGGTGGGCTTCCTGAGCCGCGGGGTCGCTTACGCAATCTGATGCTGCCACCGCGTGCCGCCGCTCACCTTGATCGCGCCGCATCCCGTCTGATGCAGGCAGGAGCGAAACGGATATGCGCCACGAGGGGATGGTTTTCTCAAGGCTTTCGTGCGCCGGACCTCCGGTTCCCGACAAGCATCCAGGGAAGCGACAGGGAACGGGAGCATGATGTCTCGGCATGCAGTAGCCGCGGTGCTGGTCCATGGCCGTTGCCTGCGGGGTGCTGGCGGCTATGGGTGGGCGCCGCCTGATTGCTTGGCTGGCCCTGCGTGTGATCCAGAGACCGGTCGGGTGCCAATCGGCGTGTTAAGCGCCCGATCCAAAAGGGAGTGAGTGGGTCCCTTTAGAGGCTGATGACAGCGTCAGGGTGGCGTACCTAATTCAAGGGCATTCGCCAGCGTTCGCCGCAATCCGCGTTCAGAATTGGGGTAAAAGTTGCGGCGGCAGTCGCGACTCAGAAATTTTCGCTTGCCGCGTGACTGCCTTATTAGGGCTAGCTGGCGGAGAGGGAGGGATTCGAACCCCCGATGGACTTGCGCCCATGCCGCATTTCGAGTGCGGTGCATTCAACCGCTCTGCCACCTCTCCGCGGCGCGCCGTCGCCAGCGCAGGCGGGGCATTAGCACGGGTTCTCGCCGGACCACAAGCGGGGATCGGCGAGAAACCGACATTTGCGGTCATACCAGCGGCCTCTAGGTTTGACCGGTGTGAGCCCAGTCGCGCCGGCCAATGCGGGTGATGGTACCGGGTCGCGCGAGGAGCTTGTTCCAAGCGTCGCAGGCGGCCTCGACGATCTCCTCATAGGCGTCGAACGCCCGGGTGGGGAGCCAGTTCTGGCGCAGGTACAGCCAGATCGTCTCCACTGGGTTGAGCTCAGGCGCCCGGGAAGCCAGGAAGATCCGCGCCAGGTTCTCGGGCACGACAAGCTTGGCGCTCGTGTGCCCGCCCGCGCGGTCGAGCCGCCACACCGCATGGGCACTGCGTGCCACCGTGCGGGCGATCTCGTCGAGGCGATGCTGCATGGCTCCACGATCGGCCTGAGGCATGACCAGGGCCGCCCCGATGCCGCGGGCCGGACAGACCGCCCCGAACAGAGGGGCGTTCAGGGTCGCGGCGAAGCTTTTTTGAATGCAGCCACGATCCACCTGTCCTGAGCCAGTTGGTGCGGGCGGGGGCTGATGCGGGAGGCGCCGAGCGTGTGCAGGATCTTGCCGATCCTGCGCGCGTGGCCGCGCCCGCCACAGCGCGCCACGATGACCTCGAGCAGATCCCGTCGCCGCCAGCGCACCACGC
Source organism: Pseudomonadota bacterium (assembly GCA_023386115.1). Classification (GTDB taxonomy): domain Bacteria; phylum Pseudomonadota; class Alphaproteobacteria; order Rhizobiales; family Beijerinckiaceae; genus Methylobacterium. The sequence continues at coordinate 6,352 of JAEWKL010000182.1, read as the reverse complement.
CGTGCACGGCCGGATCGGGCCCTGCCTCAACGAAGTGCGCCAGCTCGGCCTGCCGCTCAGGCGAGAGGCGGGGCGGGCTGCCTTTGGCCCAGCGGCCGGTGCGCCCGTCAGGGCCGCGCGCGTTCAAGCGGCGGACGCAGTCCCCCAGGGGCTGACCGATCGATGCCAGCGATCCGGGCCCCCTGAGCCCGGCTCATCCCATCCAGCACGGCAACCAGGGCGACCAGGTGCCGGCTCTGGTTGGCGTTCTTCGTGACGGTGCGCGATGGCGAAGCTCATGCACCGTGAAGTCCGTCCTCAGGCTCACCGCGGCCGGCATGGCGCAGCCATCCCCGCGCCAGGGCCTCACGTCAGCGCCGGCGACGGAACCTCCATGAGTCCCCGCTCAAGGCCGTCGGTACAAGGCCCAATTGGCGGTCAGGCCACGGAGCGGCTGCCCGCGAGGCTGATGCGGCGCTGGCCGGGATGGCGGATCTCGGGAGCCCGCGGCGCGGCGCGGGACTGAGCGAAGAGCACCGCCCCGGCGGTCCCGGCCACCCGCACGAGGTCGGTCTCCGTGCAGGCGGAGGCGACGCGCAGGCCGAGGGCGTGGAGGTGGCTCTTGCCGTAGAGATACGTCGCGAGGCGGGCGCGGGTCCCCGACGGGATCTCGGAGAGAACCGTCTCCACTATCTCGGAGTCGCCACGGTACAGCGTGCCGAGCACGTCGAGAGAGACCGGGCAGTCGTCGGAGAAGGGCAGGCGGGCCTGCTGCGCGGGCATGGGAACCTCGGGACAATCTGGAATTGCCGCCAGGGTCGCGCGGCGTGCTTAACAAGGCGTTAAGCGCAGGCAGGAAATCCCCGGCATCCAAGTCGTCACGAGACCTGATGCGCAGAGGCCACTGTCCTGCGGGGCGCCGGGCTTCGCCCCCCTCCCGCCGATCGGATGCCGAAGCAATGCAGCGGGGGCGGGACCGGGACGAAACCTGCGGCATCGACCCGCGGGAGACTGTGGGCTGCCCCAACCTTACGGCATGGAACCGCAACTACTCTCCTGCGTTGCCCTCCTCGGGCAAGGCCGCCGCGATCACGGATGCTTGTGGATCGGGTCGATCCAGTAGACCGCTTCCGGCCGCTCGACGGGCTCGATGTCGGTGATGTTGACCACGACCGCCTCGTTGTCGGAGCGCACCAGGACGCATTCCAGCGCCTCGTCCGGTGAGGCGTTGATCTCCTGGTGCGGGACGAAAGGAGGCACGTAGATGAAGTCGCCCGGGCCCGCCTCGGCCACGAATTCCAGCCGCTCCCCCCAGCGCATCCGGGCGCGGCCCCGCACCACGTAGATCACGCTCTCGAGCGCCCCGTGATGATGCACGCCGGTCTTGGCGTCGGGCTCGATCGCCACGGTGCCGGCCCAGATCTTCTGCGCCCCGACCCGCGCGTGGTTGATCGCCGCTTGGCGGAACATCCCGGGGGTCTGCGCCGTATTGGGGTCGAGCTTGTCGCCGGTGATCACCCGGACGCCATCGTGCTTCCAGCGCGCCGCCTCGTGGGTGTGATCCTCGGCGTGGTCGTGAGCATGGGAATGGGCGTGGTCGAGGGGCTCGTCCGACATCGGCGCTCTCCGGATGGTCCAGGCCCGCATCCTGCGCCACGCCGCGGCAGCGCGCCAGACCGGAGACCATCGTGGCGTCTGTTTTAAAGAACGAAATTCGGTTGAGCGCAAGGCGATGGCGGTGAATCACCCTTAGACACAACGATCCTGCTCCGGCAAGGCAGGCAAATGAAAGCGTGTTGTCTTTCAAACTGTTCCATAAAAAGAACATTCTCGTTGACACCGGCATTCGGTCGGCCGATGGTGGCCGGGCCTTCGGGGACGATCAGACAGCCCCATCGCCGCGGTGATTTGAGGCGATTGCGCCGCGAGACCAAACGCTAAACCACCCCGGCGCCTCCGACGCGCCGGTGGGTCAACCCGGAGATCCACGCGATGCTGCTTAATCGCATGCCTTTCGCCGGCCGCCCCGCCCCGGCTTCCTGCGAACCGTGTCGCCGCGGCGGCCGCCGCGCCTAAGCGCGTCGTCCGCCCGGGCCGCTCGAGGCCGGCCCGACTCTTGCTAAGCTTTCCCGAGACAGGATTCCGCGGCGCCCGAGGGGCGGCCGCGACCGGAGACGTACGCCATGCAGCCTGCCCGCATCGTCGAGGTCGGCGAGACCTCCGCCGGAATCGTCGTTCCCGAGACCGACGGCTTCCGCTTCTTCTCCGCTCATCCGGATTTCCACACCCTGGAAGGACGGATTTTCCGCAGCCCGCGCCACGCCACCCGGGCGGCGCAGGACCTGCTCGCACGCCGGCGCGGCCGGCGCCTCGCCGCCTGAGCGCGGCGCACCGATCAGCAGGGCAGGGGCCGTCCCTCCGGGGCGGCGCCGTCTCGTCTCTTGAGGCTTCGCCCGGGCGCCGCGCGGATTCGCGGGACGGCGTCCGGACGCCGCCTCAGCGGTTGCGGGCGAGCAGCAGGATCCAGCCGATCCCGATCGTCAGCACCAGGATGCCGATGGTGGCGAAAGCCGGGGTGCCGTGCTCCATCAGCCGCGGGGCGAGCTGGGTGGCGAAGGCCGCCACCACGAGGCCGACCGCGACTCGGGCGGCGGCGCGCTCGATGCCCCGTGTCAGCTTGTCCATGCCCTTGAGCTCGATCTCCACCGTGACCCGGCCCTGCTTGAGCCGCACCAGCATCAGGTGGATCAGCGTCGGCAATTCGGAGGCCGCGCCGTAGAGCCCGGTCGCCAGGCCCTGGAACTTGCCCTTCATGTCCTTGACCGAGAACTGCGCCCGCATGTGGCGGCGCACCGTCGGGCCTGCGGCCGCGAACAGGTCGAAGGCAGGGTCGAGCTGGCGCATCACGCCGTCGGCCGTGACCAGGCCCTTGAACAGGATCGCGAGGTCGGTCGGCATGGCGAGGTCGTTCTCGCGCGCCATGGTCATGAAGTCGGTCAGCACCAGGCCGAGATTGAGCGTCGCGCCGTTGTGGCGGGTGACGAACGCCTGTGACGCGGCTTCGAGTCGGGTCAGGTCCGGGTTGCTGGCGCCGGTCCAGTCGAGCAGCACCGCCATCAGCCCGTCGGCGTCCTCCTGCAGCATCGCGCCGATGAGCACGAGGAGCTGCGAGCGCCGACGCTGCGACAACCGCCCGACGATACCGAAATCGATGAAGGCGATGCGGTTGCCGGGCATCGCCAGCAGGTTGCCGGGATGCGGATCGGCATGGAACTGCCCTTCGATCAGGGCCATCTGCAGGAAGGCGTCGACCCCGCGCTGGGCCAGCACCTTGCGGTCGAGCCCGGCCTCCTCCAGGCGCCGCGTGTCCGTCGGCGGGATGCCGTGGATGAATTCCTGCACCAGCACCCGCTCGGAGGTGTATTCCCAATACACCTTCGGGAAGACCACGTCGTCGCGGTCGGTGAACAAAGCCGCCAGCATCTCGCAGTTGCGGCCTTCATTGGCGAGATCCAGCTCCTCGCGCAGGCCGTTGGCGATGTGGCGCATCTGCTCGGTCGGCCGATAGCGGGCCATCTCGGGCCATTCGGTCTCGACGATGCGCGAGGCGTGCGACAGGAGCCGCAGGTCCGCCTCGATGATCTTCTGCAGGCCCGGACGCCGAACCTTGACGATCACCTCCTCGCCGGTTTCCAGCCGGGCGCGGTAGACCTGGGCGATCGAGGCCGACGCGATCGGGTTGGTGTCGAACTCCGAAAAGATCTCGGCAGGCGGGGCACCGAGATCGGCCTCGAGCTGGGGCCGGATTACCTCCCAGGGCAGCGGCGCGACCTTGTCGTGCAGCTTGCCGAGCTCTTCGGTCCATTGCGGCGCCAGGAGATCGGCGCGGCTCGCCAGCACCTGGCCGAGCTTGATGAAGGTCGGCCCCAAGGCCTCGATCGCGCGGCGCAGACGCTCGGGCTGCGACAGGCGGGTGAGATCGACGGCGGGCGCGCTGCGCCAGGCGAGCCGCGGGATCGCCCGCAGGCCGAGGCGGTCGACGACCTTGTTGACCCCGAAGCCGATCAGGATGCCGGCGATTTCCTGGAGGCGCTGGCGGTCCCGCGCCGCGACGATGGCGGTTTTCAGCATCTGCGCGTCGAATCTGCTCGGCTGGCATGGATGGGGGCGCCGGCCGGGGCGAGCCGGACGGATGGGGCGACGCGGGCGACGGCTTCGCCCGGGCCGACGATGGAGATGGGCGCGCGCCTCGGCATCCTGATCCTCCCGAACACGTCCGGCTGTCCGCGGCGCACTCGACCGCCTCCATGCGGCGTCAACCGGGCGGGAAAGGGGCGGCCGGCGCGGGTCCCCCGGCGGTAGCGCATGACCCGGGTGAGCACAATCACATCAGGGGCCGGGTGCTCCATTGCCGCAACCCGCGCGGACACCCCCTCCGCAACCTCGGCCGAACGTGCGAAGGCCGGCCCCGGGTGCCCCCGGGACCGGCCTCGTTCACCATCGCACGCCGCGAAGGGGCCGATTACATCCGGCCGCCGGCGCCCGCGCCGCCGGGCTGGCCGGCCTTGGCGCCACCGCCCCCTTGGATCGACCGGGCTCCGCCCTCCTGCATCGACTTGCCGCCGCCGGCGCCGCCGCGCTGGGTGCTGCCGGTGGTCTCCGGGCCGGTGGTGCCGCGACCGCCCATCTGACGGTCATTCGCCTGGCGCTCGTTCATGCCGCGCTCACCCCCGCTGCGGCCGGGCTGGTTGCCTGCCGCCTGCTCGGGCCGGGCGCCGTTGCGCTCGCCCATCTCGCGCCGGTCCTTGGCGTCGGTCTTCGTCTGGCCGCGCGACAGGTCGCGGTTGCGCTCGCGGTCCATGGCACTGTCGCGGCGCTGCTCGCCCCGGCTCAGGCGATCCTCGCGGCGCTCGCTACGCACGTCCTCGCGGCCGCGCACGCTGCCGGTGACGCTGCTGCGCTCGCTCACCGACAGGCGACGGTATTCCGGCGAGCCGACGAGGACGCGACGGCCCGAAATCGTGACGTAGCGGTCGGAGCCGGTGCGCTCCGAGACGATCAGGCGACGGTATTCCGGCGAGCCGTAGATCACCCGCTGGCCGCGCACCACGACAGTGCGGCGCGGCCCGCTCTTCTCGCGGATCACGAGGCGGCGGTACTCGGGGGAGCCGACCCGCACCCGGCGGCCCTGGATCGTCACGTACTCGACCCGGCCCGGGCGCATGCCCCGATGCTCGCGCTGCTCGACCACGACGAGGCGGCGATACTCGGGCGAGCCGTAGATCACCCGCCGGCCCGCAATCGTCACGGTGCGGCGGCCGCCGACGGTGCTGATCCGGTCCTCGCGCGCCTCGCTGCGGAAGCCGGCGCGGCCCTCACGGTGCTCGATGCGGTCAGCCCGGTCGCCACGGCGATCCATCCGGTGCTCGCCGTCGCGGCGCTCATCCATCGCCCGACGGTTGTCGCGGTCCGCCCCACGCTCGCCGGCGCGGGTGGTCTCGGCGCGGTCGCGGGTCCCGTCCTTGCGGTCCGCCATGGTTCCTTGGTTCATGCCCTCGCGGCCGGCACCCGGGCGGCCCTGCTCGGCCCGCATCCCAGCCTGACCGTCGGTCTTCGCCTCGCCCTTGCCCGTCTCGCCGCGGGCCTGCTGGCCGGCCCCCATCTGTCCGGCGCCTTGTCCGGCTTTCGGACCGGACTGACTCATCTCGCCGCCGCGACCCGGGGCACCGCCGGCCGCCGGGCTTCCGGCCGTTTGCGCGTAAGCCGAAGTGCTGAGCAGCAGCGCGGCCAGTCCAACTGTCAATCTGTTCATGATCGGGTGCCTCCCTGAGCGCCGGCATTGGGTGCGGCAGCGCTTCGACGATGCTTCAAAACGCCGACTTCAAAATATCGTTCCGGACTCTTCGCGGGTCGTCTGACGTATCGGGTGACCTCATGGCTAAGCTTGAAAGCGTTAGACTTGTCGTCACGACCCGCGATGCCGGGCCGACTGCACCGTATTGCGGCGCCAAGGCCGGTCTCGGGAGGGGCTGTGCGGAACTGTTTCCGCTAGGCCAACGTTGCTGGGGACCGTAGCCGTTTCGCGCCCCGCCTCGGTGTTTCGGGAGCGGCGGCATCGAGGCGGAGGGTGGGCGCACAGGATGGTGGCGAATCCGATGACGACGCAGCCCGGGCGGGATTGGCTCGACCTCTCCAGCCCGCCGCCGCCGCCGGAACGTCCGGAGGCCTCCTCTCCCTCCCGCTTTGTCCCGGCGCGAAGCGGGCTCTCCACCGGGCTCCTCTCGCTGTCGGCGGGTTCGCTGTCAGCGGGTCTGGCGCGGGTCCGCGCCGGTGCCGCTCGGGCCGGAAGCCAGGCCGCCGGGCACCTCCAGCC
>JAEWKL010000114.1 GCA_023386115.1 Pseudomonadota bacterium | reverse complement strand
GGCCCGGCGCGCGCCGAGCCCGCACCGGCCGCGGGACTCCCGCTGCCGAGCTGCGCCGAATTGCGCGCCTCGGCTCTCGTCGGCGACACGCTCGTCACCGCGTTCGAGACGCGCTACCCGAAGGCGCTTGCCGGCGAGACCGCGGTCGAGCGGCAGGCCCTCGACGCGGCGCAGATCGAGATGATCGCCGCCTCGCTCGCCTGCCTGGCCGGGCTCACGGGATTCGACGCCTACGTCGCCGAGCAGGGGCTCGCCCTGTTCGCGAGCCGGCGCCATGGCCGCACGGCATTCGCCGCCCTCGACCGGATCGCCCGCGGGAACGGGGCGGAGGCGCGGGCAGCCCAGGCCTATGCCCGCCAGATCCGGGCCACTCTGCGAGGCCCCGGCCGATGACCGCGGGCCCGGGAAAAAAAATCCGCAGGCGCAAGGCCGTGCTGCCGCGAAAACCGGTCTGGCCCACCCATGGCCTCGGCAAGGGCGAGCAGCGCCCGAACGGAGATGTGCCATGCGACCCACCACGAGAACGCTCCCGATCCTCGCCGCCGTCGCCCTCCTCTGCGGCACGGTCCCGACCCTCGCGCAGGAGCCGGGCGAGGCCGGAGAGCGCCGCGGCAGCCAGGAATTCATCGGCGTCGATCTCGACAATGGCGGGGTCTACTACAACGGCCGCAATTCCGGGCGGTACTGCCTCTACCAGACGGTCGAGGTGTTCAACCGCGCCACGGGGTACATCGAGCCGCGGCGGGTGCGCCGGTGCGGGCGCGGCCTCTACCTGCGCTGAGGGAGACCGCCATGCTGACGGCCCTCTCGCCGCTCCACCTCGCCCTGCTCAGCCTCGCCCACGGGCTGGTCGCGCGATAGACGATCGCACCGCCATGCAACGGCCGGATCCCGCATCCACGCTCCGGCCGCCTCGGCCAGGATCTCGGCCAGGATCTCGGCCAGGATCCCGGCCATCACGGGAGCCGATGCCGGGAGACCACCTCCCGCCGCAGAGATCAAGGAGAGCGCGCATGACCGAGGCCGTGGTGGTGTGGAGGCGCGTCGCCCGCATCGGGCTCGCCCTCCTGGTCCAGGCCGTCGTCGCCCTCGCGCCGGTCGCGGCCCGGGCCGCGCCGGAGGCGCAAGCTCCGGACGCCTTCGCCGACAACGCCGATTCGGTCGCCGTCGTGATCGGCAACAGCCGCTACAAGCAGACGGTGCCGGTCGATTACGCGCACAATGACGCCGAGGCGATGCGGTCCTACCTCGTCCAGCGCCTCGGCTACCGCGACACCAACGTCTTCGTCCTGAAGGACGCGACCCTCAACGAGTTCAACCAGGTCTTCGGCACCGAGCGGAACCCGCAATCGGGACGGCTGTGGCGCAGCGTGCGCGAGGGGCGCTCGAACGTCTTCGTCTATTACTCCGGCCACGGCGTGCCGGACCTCGCCAGCCGCCAACCCTTCCTGCTGCCGGAGGACGGCAACCCGAATCAGGGCGAGAGCGGCTACGCCCTCGAGACGCTCTACCGGAACCTCGACCTCGTGAAGCGCAAGATCGGGCCCGAGCGCCAGCTCGTGGTGATGGTCGATGCCTGCTTCACCGGCGAGACCGGGCGCAAGGGCGAGAGCCTGCTCGCCGTCTCCGCCCCCGGCTTCGCCCCGGCCAAGCCGAAGGCCGAGAGCGGGATCGTGCGGCTGGTGGCGACCTCGGGCGCGACGCCGGCGAACTGGGACGAGGCGAGCCGCCTCGGCCTCCTCACCAGCCGGTTCCTGATGGGCGTCTCGGGCCTCGCCGACGCGCGGGAGCAGCAGGGCGACGGCGACGGGCGGGTGTCCTGGGCGGAGCTGAAGGGCTACCTGCGACGCGAGGTCGAGGAGGCGGCCCGGCGCGCCTCCGGCCGCGAGCAGGTTCCGGAGATCGACGACGCGCCGATCGTGCTCAAGGCCTCGCTGCCCGTGGACGCGGTCGCCAAGGGCGTCGCGACGGTCCGCGACGAGGCCGCGTGGCGGCGCGCCGAGCAGCTCGGGACGCGGGACGCCGTCGAGGCCTATATCGGCACCTGCGGCGAGGTCTGCGCCTACCGGCCCCGGGCGATGGACCGGCTGCTCGCCGGGCGGCAACGCGACGCGGCGGCGATCGACCAGGAGAACTGGGCGAAGTACGGCGCACGGCGGCAGTACCAGGCCTATCTCGATACCTGCACCGAGGCGTGCGCCTATCGCGGCCTGGCGCAGGGCTATCTCGGCGGCTCCGACCCGAACGGCGACCCGCGGGTGAAGACCTGCGACGCGCTCGCCGCCGGCACCGACGATCCTGACCGCCCGAAAGGCGTCGCGGGCGTGAAGTACGGGCGGATCGAGGCCGCGAGCGCGATCGAGGCCTGCCGTGGGGCTTCCTCTGCCTATCCCGCCTTGCGCCGCCTCGCCTACCAGCTCGGCAGGGCCTACGACCGGGCCGACCGGTCGAAGGAGGCGTTCGCGGCCTACGATCGGGCGGCCAAGGCCGGCAGCACCGCGGCGATGAACAACCTCGCCACCCTCTACGAGAACGGCCAGGGCGTGAAGCGCTCGCAGGTCGAGGCCTTCCGCCTCTACCGTCAGGCCGGCGAGTCCGGCAACGTGGTGGCGCTCGCCAATGCCGCTCGGATGCTCGAATACGGCAACGGCATCCCGAAGGACGAGGCCGAGGCGGTGGCGCTCTACAAGCGGGCCGTGGATGGCGGCGACGTGGCCTCGATCAGCAAGCTCGTGCCGCACTATGCGACCGGCGCCTACGGTTTCCCGAAGGACCTGCGCCAGGGCTTCGAACTGTTCCGCAAGGCGGCCGAGAAGGGCGACCCCGTCGCGATGGCCACGATGGCGACCCTGATCGACAACGGATTTTCCCGTTACTTCCCGGGGGTGAGCGCCGCCGACATGGTGCTGCAGGCGCTCAAGCGCGGCGAGATCGGCGCCGCCTCCGTCTCGGCGACCGACACCGCGGCGCAGAAGCTGAAGCCTGAGACCATCCGCGCCGTCCAGCGCGCGATCAAGCAGGCCGACTTCTATCCGGGCGCGCTCGACGGACGCTTCAACCCGGTCTTCGTGCGGGCGCTCGACCAATACGCCAAGGCGAACGAGGCCGAATGAGGCGCCTCCTCGCCGCGTCGCTCGCCGGGCTCCTGACCGCCCTGCCGGCCCGGGCCGATCCCGGCACCGAGGCGCTCGCGCCCTTCCTCGACGCGGTCGCGGCCTGCGCCGGGCGCACCGACCTGTCGCTCGCCGTGATCGGGCCCGAGCCCGGCCAGACCGCGTGGTCGCGCGAGCAGGCCGAGGAGGTGCGTCTCGCGGTCGAGAGCCGGCTCCAGGGAACCGGCCGGGTCCGGCTCGCGGCCGCGGCCGACGTGGTACGGGTCAAGGCCCTGCGCGAGGGGACGACCGGGCTGTCGGGCCCGGAGGCCGAGGCGCAGATCCGCGCCGCCTTCTCGGGCGATGCCAGCGTGTTCCTGGTCGAGCCGCGCCGAGCCGGCGAGACAGCGGCATTCCGGCTGCAGGCGATCACCCGTGCGGCCTCCTGCAAGGCGACGAGCGAGCCCCTGACGGTGCCGATCCGCGTCGGCGCCGGCCTCGCCGACGTCGATGCCGAGATGGAGCGGGCGGTGAAGGCCTTCGGGCAGGCGGCGCCGAACGTGAGCGCCATCGAGGTCTGCCCGTTCGAGGCCGAGGGCGGCCACTCGAGCTGCGCCGGGGCGCTGACCGACCGCCTGCTCATCGCCCTCGACGCCGAGGCGCGCTCGGCGAACCGCATCCTCAAGGGCGCCCGGCTCGAGGTGCGCCGCCGCCCGCCCGGCACCGCCTGCGCCGGCC
>JAEWKL010000033.1 GCA_023386115.1 Pseudomonadota bacterium | reverse complement strand
GCGTGGCGGTGCTCGCCACCGGCGACGAGCTGGTGCGGCCGGGCGAGCCCGCGGCGTGGGACCAGATCGTCGCCTCGAACGGCCTGGCCCTCGCCGCGATGGCGGAGGCCGCCGGGGCCGAGGCGATCGACCTCGGCATCGCCGGCGACACCTTCGCCGACCTGGAAGGTGCGATCGCCCGCGCCCGCGACGGACAGGCCGACCTCCTCGTCACGTTGGGCGGCGCCTCGGTCGGCGACCACGACCTCGTCCAGTCGGCGCTCACCCGCCAGGGGCTCGATCTCGGCTTCTGGCGCGTGGCGCTCCGGCCCGGCAAGCCGCTGATGCATGGCCGCCTCGGATCGATGGCGGTGCTGGGGCTCCCCGGCAACCCGGTCTCGTCGGTGGTGTGCGGGCTGCTCTTCGTCCACCCGCTGATCCGGGCGCTCCTGGGCGACCCCGAGGCCGGGGCCGACCGCAGCGAGCCGGGCCTCCTCGGGCGCGACCTGCCGGCCAATGACGGGCGCCAGGACTACATGCGGGCCGCCCTCGACACCGCGCCGGACCGGCTCCCGGTGGTCCACCCGGCCGAGCGCCAGGATTCCTCGATGCTCTCGGTGCTCGCCCGCTCCGAGGCGCTGCTGATCCGGGCGCCGCACGCGCCGGCGGCCCGGGCCGGCGATCCATGCCGCATCCTGCGGCTCGATCGAGGGGTGTAGGGGCGGGGCCTCGCGTCTCCCGGCGCGCGGCCTGTCCGTCGGAGCGTGCCTATTGCTCGTCGGAGCCCCGGGGCCCCCCGGTCTTGCGGTCGTAGGCGGTGATCGCCGCCCGGCACTGGGGCGAGAGCCGGGCGCGGTTGCGCGCGAAGCAGCGCTCGACCTCCGGGCTGTCCGGATCGGCCCCAGCGCAGAGCTTGAAGTAGTCGCCGGCACAATTCATCTGCAGGCCCTGATCCTCCCGTTGGGCGAGGGCCGGGGTCACCGCCAGGGGAGTCAGGGCCAGGAGCGTCAGGAAGGCCGCGGTGGCGGCAGGCGCACGAAGCGACGTCGGGTTCAAGGTGTCATCCCCGCTGAGAATCCGGAGCCCCTAGGGTAGGTGCCCCGGGCCGCCCGACAAGCGCGACCAGGTCACACTTGCGCGGGGATGCGCATCGCGGCCTGCGGCAACCTGTTCGCGCTTGCCCCCGACGGGAGCGAGGTCCGAGAAACGGGTTCGCCCCGGGGACGGGCTTCCGCCAAGGCTCGAGCGGGCGCCGGGTCAGCCCCTCCTGTTGCAAATCCCGGCCGTATCGCCGTCATCATCCGCGGCCGAATATTTTGTGATCTTATGGACAAGCTGGCGATTTACCGCCACGCTTGGATTAAGGTTTGCTGAATATCGTTTTCAGATCGCATTAAAATCCACGGCTTTATTGCGGCGTCGAACGAAGCATGAGGCGGCTCTCGATCGGCGCGCCGCGGTTCTCGGCAGGCATCCCGCCTCGCCCGAGGCCCGGCCCCGGCAGCCGCGGGGCTGGAGCGGCGATGCGCGACGACGAGACCGATACCGACGCTCCGGCCGGACCGGAGCCGCGATCCCGGGGACGGCCGGGTCAGGGACAAGGCAAGGTGCAAGGGAAGGGAGAACTCGACGCCCTCACGCGACGGCGGCTCGGCCGGGCCCTGCGCGCCCATTACGCCGACCTCCTCAGCGCCCCGGTGCCGGACCGGTTCGCGGCGCTCCTTGCCGGACTCGATGCCGGCCTCCCGGCCGGCACCACGCCGGCGGCCGGGCGGCCGGCCGAGCCTCCGGCCGACGAATCCGGGCAGGAGGACGCGCGATGAGATCCGCCACAGCATCCACGATGACGCCCGTCGATCCCGAGATGCGGGCGCTGCTGCTCGGGGCGATCCCGGCCCTGCGCGCCTTCGCCTTCTCCTTGACCCGCGACCTCGACCGGAGCGACGACCTCGTGCAGGAGACCCTGGTGCGGGCCTGGACCAAGGCCGACAGCTTCACCCCCGGCACCAACCTCTATGCCTGGCTGTTCACCATCCTGCGCAACCTGTTCTACTCCGAGCAGCGCAAGCGCCGGCGCGAGGTCGAGGATGCCGACGGGGTGATGGCTGGGCGTCTGACGGCCCTGCCGGACCAGGAGGCGCGGGTCGAGCTCTCGGCCTTCCAGGCGGCTCTGAGCACCCTGCCGGCAAATCAGCGCGAGGCGCTGGTGCTGGTGGGCGCCCAGAACTTCACCTACGAGGAGGCGGCCGAGATCTGCGGCGTCGCCGTCGGCACGGTCAAGAGCCGGGTCAGCCGGGCGCGCGGCCGGCTCATCGAGCTGCTCGGCATGACGGGCCCCAACGACATCGGCAGCGACGGCACGACCCTGGCGGCCATGAGCCATCCCTGATTCGCCATCCGTGATTCGCCATCCCTGATGCGCGGTCCGTGACCGTGGCGGCCCGCGCCTGACCGAGCGGGTCGCCGCACCCCTGGAACGGTTTCCGGGCCAGAGCGGTTTCGATGACCCGACGGCAGACCTGCCGTGGGGTCCGCCCCTGCCTGCGGGGCCGCTCGATCCGTGGAGTTGCCGATGCCTCGCCCCTACGAAGCTGTCGCGGACGCGGTCCGCATCGCCCGCGCCATCGTGATGCAGGAGGGCTCGGCGCTCGCCGCGGCCGCCCGGGCCGGGAACGACGCCGCCCTCGACGCGGCGAGCTGCGACCTCGTCAGCCGGATCGCCCAGGCGATACTCGACGCCGAGCACGACGCCATGGCTCGCGCCCTCGTGGCGGCGGAGTCCCATCCGATGAAGCGGCTGAGCGCCTGAAGCAGGGCTTCAGGCGCCCGGGCCGTGCCTCAGGCATTCTCCCGCGCCCCTGCCTCGATCGCCGCTTCGTAGCCCGCGAGGCTCGGCGCCGCCGCGGGCAGGCGCGGAATCGCGACCTCCGCCAGCCGGCCGCGGGCGGCCACCAGCGCGTCGAGCAGGAGCGCGGTGTCGCGGCTGAACGGGAGCAGGAGCCCGCCCCCCTCGGCCCGGATCCGCTCCGCCGGGGCGCCGATGTCGAAGGTGACGACCGGGTAGCCCGCCCCCCATACCTCCGACAGGACGTAGGAATAGGTCTCGGGCCAGACGCTCGACAGGAACACGTAATCCGGATCGGCCTCGGCCAGGAGGCGCGGCAGGTCCTTCGGGTCGTAGGCGCCCGTCACGGTGAGATTGGGCACGTGCTCCACCCGGCTCCGATCGGAGACGCTGCCGATCACCGTGAAGGCGATCGGCCGCCGCTCCCGCGCCGCGCGCTCGGCGAGCGCCACCACCAGCTCGAACCCCTTATGCGCCCCGATGCCGCCGACGAGGGCGACCCGCACCGCGCCGGTG
>JAEWKL010000024.1 GCA_023386115.1 Pseudomonadota bacterium | reverse complement strand
CTCCTCGACTGGCCCGGCGAAGGGCCGGGCGCCTTCCGCTATTTCGGCCAGAGCTTCGACCTGCCGCCGCCGGAGGATCCCGCCTGGCGCGGCGTCCGCGGCGCCCTGGCGGGCTTCGACACCCTCCTGGTGACGACCGAGCGCCTGCTGCCGTTCCTGGCCGAGTGGCGGTCCAGGGGGACGCGGATCGCGGTCTACCAGGATCCCGCGCGCTGGCCCGCGCGGGCGGACCGCTTGATCCTGGCGTTCGAGCACGCGATCGACGTCGTGCTGGTCGACGCGCCGGACGAAGCCGCGCGGCTCGCGGCGTTGGGCATCCCCGGCGCGAAGATCACCGTCCTGCCGGCGTGACCGGTCATCGTGACCGGTCATGCGCCGCTTGCCCTGCGGCGCTTGCCGTTCGTCACGCCTGCGTGCAGAGCGAGCGCATGACCGACACCGATCATTTTCGCCTGCGCGTTCTGCACGAGGGCTGGAACACCTTCGGGATCGCGACGATCCGCACCCGGCACGGCGACACGGTCGACCGCGCCATCGAGCATCACGGCATCGCGGCGGGCGTGCTGCCCTACGATCCCGTGCGCCGCTGCGCGCTCCTGGTGCGCCAGGACCGCGTCGGCGTGCTGTACTGGGGCGAGACCGAGCCGATCGCCGAAGTGCCCGCGGGCGGCCTCGATCGGAAGACGCCCGAGGCCACCGCCATCGAGGAGGCGCTGGAGGAGGCCGGCGTGCGCCTCTCCACGCTCGAGCTGGTGGCCGAGGCCTACGCGATGCCGAGCGTCTCCTCGGAGCGGATCTGGCTCTACCTGGCGCCGTACGGCCAGGGCGACCGGGTCACGGAGGGAGGCGGCCTCGCGACCGAGGGCGAGCGGCTGACCGTCGAGGAGATCGGCCTCGACATCCTCGCCGGGCTCACGGCGACAGGCGGCTTGCGCGACATGAAGACCCTGGTCCTGATCCAGGCCCTGCAACTGCGCCGGCCCGAGCTCTTCACCGCGTAGCCGGTCGCAGGGCCGTCCTGCGGCCCTGCGCATCGACGACACCGGGGAGCCGGGATCACTCGGCGACGCGCAGGCGCGCCAGGTCGGCGTCGACCATCTCCCGGATCATCGTCTCGAGCGGGATCTCGGCGCTCCAGCCGAGCACGCGCTTGGCCTTGTCCGGATTGCCGAGCAGCACCTCGACCTCGGCCGGCCGGAACAAGGCCGGGTCGATGGTGATGTACTCGTCGGCGTCGAGGCCGACATAGTCGAACGCGATCGCGCACATGTCGCGCACCGTCGTCGATCGGCCGGTCGCGATGACGTAGTCGTCCGGCTTCTCCTGCTGCATCATCAGCCACATCGCCCGCACGTAATCCTTGGCGTGGCCCCAGTCGCGCTTCACGTCGATGTTGCCGAGGCGCAGTTCCTTGGCAAGCCCGAGCTTGATGCGAGCGACGCCGTCCGTGACCTTGCGGGTGACGAACTCGGTTCCCCGCAACGGGCTCTCGTGGTTGAACAGGATGCCGCTCGACGCGTGCAGGCCGAAGCTCTCGCGGTAGTTCACCGTCATCCAGTGCGCGTAAAGCTTGGCCACGCCGTAGGGCGAGCGGGGATAGAACGGCGTCGTCTCGGTCTGCATCGGCTCCCGGGTCATGCCGAACATCTCCGAGGTCGAGGCCTGATAGAAGCGGGCCTGCGGCTGCCGGGTCCGGACGCTCTCGAGCATGGCGGCCGCGCCGAGACCCGTGACCTGGCCGGTCAGCAGCGGCTGCTGCCAGGACGATGCCACGAAGGATTGTGCGGCCAGGTTGTAGACCTCGTCGGGCCTTGTCTCCTCGACGATCCGCAGCAGGCTCGACAGATCCGTGAGGTTGCCGTCGAAGACCTGGACGTCGGACGCGATGCCGAGCCATTTCAGGCGATAATCGAAGAATCCGGCGTGGCTGGAGCGTCGCACGACGCCGAAGACCTCGTAGCCCTTCTCGAGCAGCAGCTGGGCCAGGTAGGCCCCGTCCTGGCCCGTGATGCCGGTGATGAGAGCCCGCTTCTTCGTCATACCCTTCACTTCCCGTTCGTCTCGGTCCCGGCACCGATCGCCGCGCTGCCGATGCGAGCCGGCTTGCCCGGTGCCGGGCTCAAACCGGTCGCGAGCGAGGCGATCACGCCGTGCAGCGCCTCTCCTCCCCAAATGCCATCGTCCCGCGGCCGCCAGCCGGGGGCAGCCTCTCGTCACCCGCGGGCGGACGGGCCCGACGAGAGCCGCCCTCCTAGAGCAGGACGCGATCGCGTTGCAATCGACCGCTGCTCTCGTGCTCGTCTTGCCGCGCCGTCCGCGATGAGCCGTCCGACGCTTCGTCGGACACGGCTTCAGAGCATTGACCGACGAAGCGGATCCCGGTTCGTCGGGGAATTGCGGCGAAATCGAAGGTCGGGAGCGCCATCCGATGGCTGCGCGACCGGATGGGGCTCTAGACGGCACGCCGCAGGGCGGCCGGTCCGGCCTGCTGCGCGCGGATCTCCTCCAGGCGGCGGCCGTAGCGGCGGGCGATCGCCGGGACGCTGAAATGCGCCGCGACGAAGCGGGCCGCCTGCTCTCCCTTCGCCCGCGCCGCTTCCTTGTCGGACGCGACCTTGCGCATAGCGGCCGCCGCCTGGGCGACGTTCGGATCCGCCCATTGGCTGCCGCGCTCGACGAAGATGTATTCCTCGGTCCGGACGCCCACGAGGTCGTAGTCGATGAGGTAGGCCGTCTCCGGGGTGCAGAAGTCCATGTTGCCGCCATAGGCGGTGGCGATGACCGGGCAGCCGAGCTGCATCGCCTCGATCATGCCGAAGCCCCAGCCCTCCGAGCGGTGCAGCGAGACGTAGCAGTCGCAGGCCTTCTTGAGGCTGAGGAGATCGACGTAGCGGAGCGTCTCGTTCATCAGGATGATCCGCGGATCCTGCTTGATCAGCTGGTCGATCCGCTTCCAGAGCTCGACCTGGTAGGGGTCGGGCACCCGGGTCCTGTTCTGCGTCTTGACGATCAGCGTGGCATTCTCGCTGCGGTCCGGGAAGGCGGCGAGGAACGCCTCGATGGTGGCGATCGGGTTCTTGCGCTCGATGAACGAGAACGAGTCGAACGTGGTCAGGAAGACCGTCCCACCCTCCGGGATGCCGTAGCCCGCGAGGGAGGCCGGCGCGACGTCGGGCAGGGCTTCCACCGCCATGCCCACATTGGTCACCGGCTTCGACGTGTTGCGGGCATAGACCTCGCGATTGTATTCCGACGAGACCCAGATCTCGTCGACCAGCTCGAGGCCGAGCTGCTGGCACTTCGGCAGCTTGTCGAGCTCCCAGAAGAAGTAGCCGATATTGTAGCTGCCCGACAGGATCTCGCCCTGCTCGAAGGCGAAGGCGAGGGGGATCGACTCGGCGTTGAGGTGGATGAGGTTGATCTCGCGCGGCCGGTCGAACGGCAGCATCTCGAGGTTGCTGGCGAATCCGACGGGGGCCGGGTTGTCGAGGCCGAACGGCAGGGCGGTCGGCTTCACCCTCTCGGACGTGGTGAGGATCTCGTAGGACAGCCGGGTCGCCTGGCCCAGCCCCGAGGTCTGGTGCAAGGGACCGATGAGCGCCAGCCCCGGCTCCCGGGGCCCGGAGAGGTCGCGCCGCTGGATCAGGTACTCGCCGCACCCGCGCGACGGCGCGCGACGGTCCGGGCCGTGCCGCGTCGCGGCGTCGGCATGGCGCAAGAGCATTTCGCCGCGCTCGCGCAGGGCCTTGCCCTCCGCGGGGCCCGATCCGGGAGGAAGCGCGAGCTGCGTCAGGACGCGGTCGAACGTGGAGATCCCCGCCTGGTCGCCCCGCAGCGCCCGGCGGACGGCGTCCTGGGGGAGGAGGCGCAGGATGTGCGGCTGCGTGTAGCTCTTGAGCAGAAGGTAGTAGAAATACGCGGCGCGATCGGCCGTGCGGCCCCCTTCGAGGCCGAGCATCTCCTTGTCGTCCTCGAAGCTCCGCGCCATGAAGTAGTTGAAGGCGTAGTCCTGCCCCTGCCACTTCTCCTCGAGGCGGAGAAGCGCCGTCTGCTCATCGGTGACGAGGAAGCGGTCGAGCTTCGAGATCGGCGCCTTCTGCGTGCACCACCAGAACAGCGCCTCCTTGAGGGTTTCGGTCTGGTCGAGCCGGATATGACTCGGGAGTTCACGGGCGACGAAATTGTAGAGGGCGACCGTCACGGCGGCGGACGCGCCGGCAATCGGCATCGGGCTGTTGAGAAACCGGATCTGCTCGGCCGAGAGCGGCATCTCGTACTTGGCGCTGCGATGCGCCACGTAGTCGACGAGGTACCACATCAGGACCTTGACGCGGTCCTGCAGGCTCCCGGACATGTCGTGAATATGGCGTTCGCGCAGCAGCCGAAAGCTTTCAAACTGGACGTACTTGGTGATCAAGCCTTCGGGATCACTTGCGCGATCGACCACTTCGACAAGCGTGTCGGCCACTAAGCCTTGCCGGACTGTCATCAAACTTGCTCGCCTGACTGATATCTTGCGCGCGCGGCGCTGCGGAGCGTCATGTGCCGGATCGGGAGCCGGCCAGATTCTTGGATCGAACGTCGATTTCGAGCGCGGCTCCCTCCATCGCGCGCTTGAATGCGGACGGGACGCGGCCGGACAGCAGCGCCGCCTCGGGATTCACGTCGATGGGATGTTCCGTCAGGGTCGCGCCGGAGGACGCGACATTCACCGTGATGCGGCCGCGATGGCCGCTCCCTGGAAGTTCGATGTAGAAGCCGTGGCGGCCATGGCCGTAGCCCAGCTGCTCGACATCCTGCCGGTGGATGTCGGCGAGGCCGATCGAGCGCAATCCGTTGTCCGAGCAGACTTCGATCGCCACCGGGAGGTTGGGTTGCTCGCGGTCGAGCGCCCAGCCCACGACCGCCGTCTCGTCGACGTAGTCGACGTGACCGATCCACCGCGACGAGGCGCTGCCGGCCGGATTGGCCGTCCGCAGCACCGGCAGGGGCCCGCGCGCGAGGATTTCGCCCGTGTCCACGCGACGCACCGAGATGGTGGAGAGATCCCCCTTCCACCCGGCGATGCTGATCTGGAAGCCGTGGTAGCCGTCGCCGATACCGGCGTCGAGCAAGTCCTTCCGGAAGTTGTCCGCCAGCGTCCGCGCGCTCTCGCCCGCCTTGGAGACCGCCTCGATCATGATCTTGTTGCGGGGATCGCGCGTATCGAGTGCCCAGCCGACGACGTTCGTCCCGATGATCCCGTCGACGGACGCGCGGGACGTGTGCCGTGCGGACCGGCCTCTGGCTTTGATGCGACTGAGGATGCTCGACATTGACAAGCCTTTCACCGCTTCCGACCGACGGCTGTGGTCCGCGCACATCGTGTCGTCCCGCGAAGCGCGCTCGCGAAGTCGGGAGCCCTGATACAGGTTTTGGGTCGGCGATACAGTGGAATTCGTGCCGCCCGCAGGATCGCCCGGAGCTGGGAGGAGCGGGGCGTGACGGTCCGGTGCCCCTCGGCAGCGCGTTCCTCGCTCCACGACTCCGTCGGAGGCCCGTCGCGGAGGCCCGTCGCGGAGGCTCGCCGTTGAGGAGCCCTGCCGAAGGGGAAGCCGATGCTCCACACGGCCTCGCTCTCATGCTGCGGGGTTGCTGCGGGCCGCGCCGATCGCGTCGGCATGCCCATAGCGGGACGGCGCCCGGACGCCCTGCCGCGAATCGCCGACCTCGACAGGGGCGTGCCAGGGGCAACCGAGCCGCGACCACCCCCCCGCGCCCGGGCCGGCGCGGGTGACGGGGCACGCGTCAGAAGGCGATCTTCTCGCCCGTGTCGAGCCAGTCGAGGTCGGCGGGGACGGCGGTCGGTACGTAGAGGGGGGCGACCGCGGCTGTGAGCGGCGCCGTCTCCGGCGGTGCGTGCGCCGTATCGAGCGTGACGGGCGTCTCGGCGACGGCCGGCAGGAAGGCGGTCGAGAACGACGCCGCGATCGCCAGTTCGACGGCCCGGGGATCGCGCGCGTACCAGTCCGCCGTGCCGGTCGACAGGATGTCGGCGGGGCGAGAGGCCGGAACGAAAGCGAGGCCTGCTCCGGGAGGACCGGACGTCGTCTGGGCAATACCGGTTTCCAGGAGGAGGGCGGCCGCCGCCGAGAGGGCCCCGGCCCCACGCTGCACGCGGTCCAATTGGCGGGCGACGTCCTCGGCTTGGGCGCTGAGCGTGCGTCCATCCTCGGTGAAGGCATAGGTGCCCGCAACGCCGACGAGCCCTGGATCGAGTAGGACGCTCGCGGCGGCCTCCTCCAGCACGAAGGGCCGGACGCGCAGCCAGAACGGAATGTAGCGGCCCGTCCAACGCTCCTGCGCGTCGACGAAGCGATTCGTCCGTCCCTCGCCATCCCCGAGATAGGCGACGACGTCGCAATGCCCGTCCGCTCGGCGTAGTCCGATCGGGTATTCGCGGGCGACGCGAAGGACCTCGGTCGGGATCAGAGGAACGACGAGGAGGTCGCGTGCGAATCCATAATGCGACGGGAAGCTCCAGCGCAGGTTCTGGAGGCGTTCGGCCCGAAAGGGAACGTGCGGCAGGGTCATGACCGGGGCGCTCCGTCCGTGGCTGCCGGGCCGCGCCCGGATCCGGGATGCGCTCTCCGGTGGCGGTCGACGAGCCGCTGCATGTTGAACATCGAGAGGTCGTGCAGCGTCATGAGCTCAGCGAAGGGAAAGCCGTGTTCGGCGATCAGAGGCTTCAGTGATTCGCCGCGACCGAGCGGGTGGACGAGGACGCACAATCCCTCGATCTCGATTCCCTCCTCGCCGATCTGCAGGCGGAGCGGCCAGTCGACGAGCAGTCCCCGCTCGGCGAGTCCGCGTGTATAGGCAGCGGTCCGGGCGTGGTCGCTAGCGACGACTTCGAGCGCCCGCAAGCGCCGTGCGGCCTCGGGGGACGGCGCACCGTTCTCCATGAAAACAGGCATGCCCGGCCTATCCGGTTCGGCAACGGCATCCTCGATCAACACCACGCCGCGGGAATTCTGCAAATCCCCGGCTGCGACCGAGAGCGGGTAAGCTTCCATTAACAAAGGCAGCGGGATACCGCGCGAAATGTCTTGGTCCAGGTCCTTTTTGTGCGGTGCAGAAAGACTGACCAGGGCCACGAGTTCGTAAGCGTTCCCGGTACGTCGCCAAACCAGCGGGTAATGATGGGCGAGAGCCCTTGCCTCGATTGCTACGATCGGCATGAGCAGCTTTTCGCCGATGCCAGGATATGCAATCAAAGGGTGCAGAAGTGCCGGATCTTTGTGCTGTAAGGCGCGTATTGTGCCGGGCATTGCAATTTACCTGGGCAGGACCGGGGCCTGGGGTGAGTGATCGTGGTGTGATGCTCTTAGCACAACCGATGTGGCACTGGCGCCTCTCCTGATCGGAAACTGATTGGACCCCCCCAGCCTTAACCATCCTCCGTAGTACGCACCCGCCACACCCGCAAAAACCTTCGATTCGTCGCGCCGCCACTCTTGACGCGCCGCCGCAATCAATGGATTAGATCTTGAAGATTAACGGCTGGGTAACCAAGACCGGCAACCAAGGGGATCAACCAGTGAAGAGCGTCGCCTCCGCGCGCGGGCAGGTCTCCGTGCGAACGATGAGTGTTGCGCGCGGCATGTTCGCGCTGCGGTACAGCGCTACGGCGGTGCCCGCCTCCGCGCCGCGGGTGATCGTCTCGGTCGATCCGGACAACGCGCAAGTCGTGAAGATGCTCTTCAGCCCCAACGCCGTCGCGGGTGTCCTGCGGCAGCCCGGCGACCTGTGCGTCATGACGGCGGAGAGCGATGCGCTCGTGCTGATCACCATCTTGGGTGAGGATTGCGACCGGCCGGATGCCGTGACGCTCGAACTGGACCGGCTGGACCGCGAGGTGCCGGTGCTGGCAGCGCCGGTGCGTCGTCCGGCGATCGCGGTCTCTCCTGATGTTGCGGCGCAGAACGACGAGGATGCCGGCGGCCGGGCCGTGCCGCTGCGGCTGGCCGGTCACGTCGAGCGGCGCGGCGATCTGTTCGTCGGCACCGGCGAATGGCTCGGCGATCCGAACGGCACGGCTCGCGTCGAGGGCTTCTCGCTGCAATGGCCGAAGCGGCCGGCCAATGTCGACATCGCCTATGGCTGCGCGCTGCTCGGCCTCGGCCGGATGCCCGACGTGATCGTGGGCGAGTATGTCGGCACCCGCATGAAGGGGCGCGCCGTCAATGGTGTGACGTTCAGCCTGATCGGGCAGGACGCCGAGAAATACGCCCTCGTCGTCGAGGCGCGCTTCAGCGACGGCACGCATTTCGGTCCGACCCTGGCACCCGTCGACCTGCGCGGGCCGACCGGTCGCGAGCATCTGGTCGCGCTGCGGCTGCAGCTGACCGAGGTCTCCGCGCGCAAGGCGCAACTGTCGGCCTCGCTCGCCCTTGGCCCGGCCGCTCGGCCTGGCCCGACCCGGGAGCCGATCGAGCGCAAGCCGGCGCGGATCTTCCGGGCGCCACGCGTCGCCGCTGCGATGTGATTCAGTCAATTGTCTTTAAGGGGGTAATCCGGTGGCCGACACTTATAGCGCACCAGCATCTCAGATTCTGAGTAACATCGTAAAGAATGCGGGCAACCCGTCCTCAAGCAACGGGTTGCAGAAGGCGCTCGAGAACATCCTGTCGAAAGTCCCGAAGGGGCAGGACGACACGAGCTCGGTCGTCGTGCAGAACGTGACCACCAACGAACCGACGACGGCTCCCGTCGTCAACGTGGTCACGAGCACCACGTTCAACATCGGGAACGTCAACCAGTCTAACATCGCCACGCTGTCGGGTGGCGGCACCCTCACGGGCGTGAGCAGCAGCGACCAGGATCAGGCCTTCGTCGTCACCGACAACACGAGCATCAATGCTGCCTTCACGGGCAGCGGCAACAAGACGATCGGACTGGGCGCCGGCGACTCGAAGCTCACGACTGAGACGTCGGGAACGACGACTCTGGTCGGTGGCACAGGTACCCTCAACTACACCGCCGTCGGTACCGGTGCGACCAACGCCGATCTGACGAACACCGAGAAGGCGACTGTGAGCGCCGGCAGCGGCGACGACACCGCCACGCTCGGCAAGGGCAGCTACAAGCTGGACATGGGCTCGGGCCGCAACACGGTCACGACCCAGTCGACGGCGCCGAGCGGCGCTCAGCAGGGGTTCGTCTCGGCGAACAGCCACGACGGCTACAACGTCAGCGTCGACGGCTCGAACCGCATCATCCTCGACGACGGCCAGGGCCACGTCTCGACGCTGGCCAACGTCAACGTCGTGCAGTTCAGCAACGGTTCGACCTTCGTGAAGGCCTCGACGGCCGACGAAGCGATCATCGCGCGGATGTACGAAGCGGTGCTCAATCGTACGGCCGATGCCAATGGCATATACAACTGGTGGGACGCTTATAACAGCGGCCAGCTCTCGTTGCAGCAGGTCGGGTCGTCATTCCTCAACTCGACCGAGGCGCAGCTGAAGGGCTTCGGGTCGAGCGTGGACAATGCCACGTTCGTCACCAACCTGTATCACAACCTGCTGGAGCGCGACCCGGACAGCACGGGCCTGCTGAACTGGACCAACGCCCTCAACAACGGAACGCTGTCGCGGGCCGATGTGCTGATCAGCTTCACGGCCTCGGCCGAGGGCGCGGCCACCAATGCCGGTTCGGTCCTGCTGTCGACCGTGTCCGGCGCCGGCCAGGACTTCACGCCCCACACCTTCAACGTGGTGCCGGACGGCTCGCAGACCGTCGCCGGCGGCGCCGGCTTCGACGTCGTCAACTTCGCCGGCAACAAGTCGGACTTCACGACCCACATCGACGTCGACCGCGTCACGGTGTTCAACGCCGCGACCAACTCGACGACGTCGATCGATCACGCCGAGTACATTAAGTTCGGCGACGGCAGCGTGATGATCAACGCCGCCAATGCGGACCAGGCGGTGATCGCGCGGATGTACGACGCGGTGCTCAACCGCGACGCCGATGCCGACGGCCTCCACAATTGGTGGGCGGCGCATGATGGCGGCATGAGCCTGACGGATATTGCGCACAGCTTCCTCACCAGCCCCGAGTTCCAGGCCCATTCGGGCAACCTCTCGGACACGGCCTTCGTCTCGCTCATGTACCAGAACATGTTCGGGCGCGCGCCGGATCAGGGCGGCCTCGAGAACTGGACCAATGCGCTCTCGCACGGCATGTCGCGCGAGGATGTGGTGGTCAACATCGCCAAGTCGCTCGAGGGGGCCAGCCACTCGGCCGAGTCGATCAAGATCATCGACCATACCCACACCTACTGAGCCCTCGTTCCCGTGGGGAGAGAAGGCCGGGCCTCGTGCCCGGCCTTCCTTCGTTTACGGCCTCCCGTCGTTGCGGAACGGCCGTCGGAGCGCAGATGGCCTGATTTGGGACATCTTGCTGGGCAAGGGATTTGCCTGGTGCGGGGCGGGCTGGGCTAAAGATCTCGCCCATGCCGTGGTGGCCGGTGCGGCCTGCCGGGAAGGGACGTGTCTTTGAGTGCGCAGCGAGACCCGGACGTGATGCGAGCGGACCGAACTGTCCTCCATGTCGGCTGCGGCACCTACGCGCGGGAGAAGCTCCATCCGGTGTTCCGGGACGGCGGCTGGCGCGAGGTCCGGATGGACCTCGATCCCCGGGTGAAGCCGGACCTCGTCGGCTCGATGACGGATCTCTCCGCCTTCGGCGATGGGACGATCGATGCCGTCTGGTCGTCGCACAACATCGAGCACCTGCCCGACCACGAGGTCCCGGTGGCGTTCGGGGAGTTCCGCCGGGTGCTGCGCCGGGACGGCTACGCCCTGGTCACGACGCCGGACCTGGAGGCGGTCGCCCAGCTCGTGGTCGACGGGCGTCTCGAGGCGCCGGCCTATCAGTCGCCGGCCGGTCCGGTCTCGGCACTCGACATGATCTTCGGCCACCGCGCCTCGATCCAGTCGGGCGCCGCACTGATGGCCCATCGGACGGCGTTCACCGCCGAGCGACTGGGCCGCCTGTTGCTCGCGGCCGGGTTCCCGAAAGTTCTCGTTCGGCGCGGGCGCCGCTACGACCTGTGGGCGGTCGCGCTGATGTCGGAGATCGCCGCCGACGATTCCTTCGCCGACCTGATCCGCGAGTCCTGAGGACGTGGGAACCATGGCGTTGCGCGTCCTCCTCGTCCACCAGACCTTCCCCTCCCAGCTCGTCGCCGTGCTCGAAGCGCTCGAGGCGCGAGGAGACGTTGAGCTCGCCGGGATCGGGATGAACCCCTATCGCCGCCCGGGCCTGCGCTACCGTCAGTATACGCCCGCGCTGATCGAGCACACCGGCGACGCGGTGCTCGACGATCTGACGACGCGGGCAGCGATGGCGGCCGGCGCGGCCGCGGCGGCGCGGGCGCTCCGCTACGACGGGTTCGAGCCCGACGTCATCGTGGCCCATCCCGGCTGGGGCGAGGCCCTCTACATGAAGGACCTGTTCCCCCGGGCGAAGCTGATCTGCTACTGCGAGTACTACTACCTCCGCGAGGGGGGCGAGGTGAACTTCGATCCGGAGTTTCCTCCCGCGTCGCCCGAGATCCTGCACCGGATGCGGGCCCGCAATGCGATCACCCTCGCCAGCCTGGAGGACGCGGAGGTCGGCGTCGCTCCCACCATCTGGCAACGCTACACCTTCCCGGCTTTCCTGCACGGGCGCATCCGGATCATCCACGAAGGGATCGTGCCGCCGGATCCGGCCGGTTCCGGCCGACTCGCGCCGGCGCGCGAGGACAACGTGGTGACTTTCGCGGCGCGCCACCTCGAGCCCCATCGCGGCTTCCACACCTTCATGCGCGCCGTCCCGCGGATCCTGCGCCAGAATCCGGCCGCGGATATCCGCATCATCGGCTCCGATCAGGGCGGCTACGGCGCCCCGCCCGGCGGTGGCCGGACCTGGAAGGAGATCCTGCTGGCCGAGCTCGGCGGTGCCCTCGATCCGAGGCGGGTCCACTTCCTCGGATTGCTCGACCGCCCGCGCTACGGCGAGATGCTGCGCCGGACCAGCGTCCATACCTACCTGACCTACCCGTTCGTCCTCTCGTGGTCGGCGCTCGAGGCGCTGGCGCTGGGCTGCCCGATGGTGATGTCGGACACGACGCCGACCCGGGAGCTGATCCGGACCGGGGACGAAGCCGAGATCGCCGATTTCTTCGACGCGGAAGCCTTGGCGGAGACCATCTGCCGCCTGCTGGCCGACGGGCGCCGCCGCGACACGCTCGCGGCGCGCGGGCCGCAGGTCGTGGCGGAGCGTCGTCTCACCCGCGCGCAAGGACAGGACGCGTGGCGGCAGCTGATCCTCTCGCTCTGACGCAGTCGCGCGCCGGAGGACCGGCAGCGCGCAGGCCGCGTCGGCTCAAGTCAAGGCACCGGCTCCTTGGTCGTGTCACAAATCTCTGTATGATCGGGTAGTGGAGCCGGAATGCCCGCCTCGGCACGACAAGTCAGAAACACAACGCCATACGGTCCGCGACTTGCACCGCGGCGACGCTCGCCGTCGCGGTCCGGAGCGACGGGCCTTTCAGGGACAGCCGCCGACGCGCGAAACGTGCAGGCGTGCCGGTGGGGAGAGTGAGTTCGATGCGGGGCAAAGCGAAGCGGCGCGGACCGCACAAGGGGGACACGCCGCTCGACCGCGGGATCCAGGCCGTGCGGCCCGCCCTGGTGCATCTGTGCCTGTTCAGCCTCCTCCTCACCCTCCTGAGCTTCGCCACCGTCATCTACACCATGCAGGTGTTCGACCGCGTGTTGTCGACGCGCAGCATCAACACGCTGATCTCGCTGACGATCCTGCTCCTGCTCGCCAGCGCGGCGACGGCGCTCCTGGGCGCCTGCCGGGCCTCGGCCCTGCGCCGGATGGGCATCGCCCTCGACCGCGAAGTCGCAGCCGAGCTGTACGACCTGGTCTATGCCGAGACGCTGGAGACGCGCCGCCTCGATACCATGCATGCGTTTCGCGACCTGGACACGGTCCGGCAGTTCACCGCCAGCCAGGCGATCGCCCCGCTCTTCGACCTGCCCTGGATCCCGATCTACGTGATCGTCGCCTTCGCGCTGCATGCGTGGCTCGGTCTCGCCATGCTGGCCTCGGGGGTCGTCGTGGTCGTGCTCGCGGCGCTCAACGAGTTCCTCAATCGCGCCAATCTCGACCGGGCGTCCCAGCACGCGACCCAGACGCAGCGGCTGCTGGACACCGCCCGGCGCGAGGCCGAGGTCCTGCACGTCATGGCGATGATCCCGGGCTTCCGGGCGCAGTGGCGCGCGGTCCACGACCAGGCCCTCGGCTGGCAACTCGCGGCGGCCCATCTCTCGAAGACGATCGCGACGGTCCTGAAGTTCTGGCAGCAATTCACGTCGTTCGGCCTGGTGGCGCTGTCCGCCTACCTCGCCATCCAGGGGCAGGTCTCGGGCGGCGTGATGTTCGCCGTGATGTTCATCGGCGGATCCTTCATCGGCGTCGTCCAGGCGGCGTCCAGCCAATGGCCGGTCTTCCTGCGGGCGCGTCAGGCTTATGGGCGTCTGCAGGCGCTGTTCCGGGCGGCGGAGGGGGCGGCGGCGCGGGTGGCTCTGCCGCGGCCGGAGGGACGCCTCGACGTGAACGGGCTGGCGGTGACGGCACCGGGCACGCCGCACTTCA
>JAEWKL010000855.1 GCA_023386115.1 Pseudomonadota bacterium | reverse complement strand
CGGTCCGCACTCATGCCCGCACCGCCAGCATGCGCTCCACGGCGCGGCGCGCCGGGCCGATCAGGTCGTCCGGCACCGTGACCTCGTGGGTCAGGGTCTCCAGGCTGCGCCGGATCTTCTCCAAGCTGATCCGCTTCATATGCGGGCAGAGGTTGCACGGCTTGACGAACGCGACGTCCGGATTGCGCAGGGCCAGATTGTCGGCCATCGCGCATTCGGTGATCATCACCACCTGCGCCGGCCGGCGGGTCTCGACATAGGCCTGCATCGCCGCGGTCGAGCCGGAGAAGTCGGCCTCCGCCACCACGGCGGGCGGGCATTCGGGGTGGGCCAGCACCGTGACGCCCGGATAGACCTCCCGGGCCTCGCGGATGTCCGCGGCGGTGAAGCGCTCGTGCACCTCGCAATGGCCGGCCCAGGTCAGGATCTCGATTCCGGGCAACTCGGCCTGGACGTTCTGCGCCAGGTACTCGTCCGGGATCATCAGCACCCGCGCCGCGCCGAGGGATTCGACGACGGCCTTCGCATTGCCGGAGGTGCAGCAGAGGTCCGATTCCGCCTTCACGGCGGCGGAGGTGTTGACGTAGGTGACCACCGGCACGCCGGGGTAGCGGCGGCGCAGGGCCCGCACGTCGGCGGCCGTGATCGAATCGGCCAGCGAGCAGCCGGCCGAGGGATCGGGAATCAGCACGGTCCTGCCCGGATTCAGGATCTTGGCGGTCTCGGCCATGAAGTGCACGCCCGCCAGTACGATCACGTCGGCATCGGTGCGGGCGGCCTCGCGGGCCAGCGCCAGGCTGTCGCCGACGATATCCGCCACGGTGTGGAAGATCTCCGGTGCCTGGTAGTTGTGCGCCAGCACCACGGCGTTGCGCTCGCGCTTGAGCGCCTGGATCGCCGCCACGTCCGCGGCGAGAGCCGGCCATTCGATCGCCGGCACGTGGTGGCGGACCCGCTCGTAGAGCTCCGCCTGGGACGGGCCTTGCACCCGGTCGAGGGCTGCCGCATCCATTCTCGCCTCCCGATTTATGCTCAAATTGAGCATTTACCCGGCTAGGCTAATCCTCCGATTCCAGCCTGTCCAGATATGTTGGATCTGAGCATAAGTGCGGCAGGACGACGCGGACGGACGTCGCGGCTCGGCCGCCCGGCCCTGCCGGTCAGCCCGCCCGGTTTGACGGCAGCCGCAGGCCGGGAGCGGGGCGTTCCAGCAGCACCTCGCGACGGAACCGCATCAGCCGGGCCGGCCGGCCGCCGGTCTCGGCGGTCACCGACTCCGTCTCCTCGACGAGGCCCTGCTGGGCGACGAGGCGGCGAAAGTTCTGCTTGTGCAGCAGGATGCCGGACAGGGCCTCGACCACGCGCTGGAGCTGGCCCAGGGTGAAGGCCGGCGGCATCAGCTCGAAGACGACGGGCCGGTACTTGATCTTGCCGCGCAGGCGCCCGAGGGCGGTGGCGAGCATGCGGCGGTGATCGAAGGCCATGGCGTGGCCCGCCAGGGTGCAGGGATCCTTCTTGTCGGTATCCTTCTCCTGGGCCCCCGCTTCCGGCACCAGGCCGGCTTCGAACAGGAGCTCGTAGCGCTCCAGCACCCGCTCCTCGTTCCAGCCGCTCCCGGCCGCCCCGAAGGTCAGGCCGATCCGGTCGCTGCGGCGCCGGCGCTCCTCGGGATCGGGGGCGGTCTCGGCCCAGGCCTCGAGCCGGGCGGTGAGCACGTCGAGGGCGGCCGGCCGTCCCGCCCGGCGATCCTCGTAGGGGAAGTAGCGGTACCAGCTCTGCCAGGCCGAATCGGCGGCGGGCCGCGCCTCCCGAACCAGGGCCAGGTAGGCGACCGAGAGGGCATGCTGACTGCCCTGGCCCTGTGCCCTCCTGCCCGCGTCCCCCGGCCGGCGGTTGCGGTCGCCGAAGGTGTAGAGCTGCTCGACATAGCCGAGGCTCTGGCCGGTCTGGCGCTCGACCCAGGCCCGCAGCCCCCGCTCCAGGGTCGGATGCGCTGGCTCCAGCGGGCCGGCCGGCAGGCCCTCGCCCCGGCCCTCGGGCTGGCCCGCCACCGGCACGGTGAGGACCCGCGGCTCGTCCAGCGTCGCCGCCAGGATCACTGCCGCGAGGCCGACCTGAGGGGCCGGCGCAGGCGGGTCCGTCTCGCTCATCGTCCCTCTCCCCGGTCCGCCGGGGCTTGAGTGTCTCTCACGAAACTCCCGTTCACTGTCGTTGCTCGCTGTGGCGGTGTCGGCGCGGCGGGAGTTTCGTGAGGTGCACTTAGCACGGCTCAGGCTCACCGCCAGGCCTGTTGTGAGATCCTCGCGGGGACCCGACTTCACCCTGCCGCGGCGAGCCCCTGCGCATCCTGCCGGGCCGGTGCCGTCCCGACGGCCTCGCGCACCAGGAGCCAGAACAGGGCCACCAGCACCAGCGGCGTGCCGCCGAAGCCGATCATCTGCAGCGGCATCATGAGGGTGGGGGCGAGCCAGGCGAAGATCGTGACCCGGCCGGGCTGGATCCCGGGCTCCGCGGCCGCGAGCCGCCAGACCAGCACGGCCGCCAGGGCGGTCAGGTCGTAGTTGAAGGCGTAAGGCGTCAGCAGGGGCACGGCGGCGGCGAGCAGGCCGGCCCGCCGCGCCGGGTCGCGGGTCCGGCGCACCGCCCAGACGGAAGCGACGAGGACCGGGACGGCAACCAGGGCCTGAAGGAGCCAGGCCGCCTTCATCCCCAGCCCGAAGGTGCGGGCGCCCGCGAAGACCGAGGCCATCATGAAGGGATAGAAGCCGGTGAAGTGCTCCAGCAGGCCGTACTGGTAGGCGCCCGTCTCGACGAGGTAGTGCCGCCAGGGCTCGACCCCGAAAGCCAGGAGCGAGGCGCCGACGAGCGTCAGGGCGGTCACTGCCGCCGCCGCGATGGTCCGCCACGCCCCGAGGGCGAGGAGGGCCAGCGGCAGAACCAGGCCGAGCTGCGGCTTGCCGGTGAGGAGGCCGAACAGGATGCCGGCCAGGACGGGGCGGCGATCGAGGGCGAGCAGCCCGCCGAGGAACAGGGCGGCGGTGAGGAAGCCGTTCTGGCCGCCGACGGCGTTGATGAGGCAGGCCGGCGCCAGGGCGAGGAGCATCAGGGCCCGCACGCGCCGCCCCGGCGCGACCCGGCTCAGCGTCACGCCGGCGAAGGCGGCGAACAGCCCGACGGTCCAGACGGCGAGGGCGGCGAAGTAGGGCAGCTGCGCCAGCGGCCACAGCAGCAGCAGCGTGAAGGGCGGGTAGCCCCAGTTGTGGAATGCCAGCGGGGCGCCGAAGAGGGTGCCGATCGCCGCGTGATAGGCCTCGAGGTCGAACAGGGTGGCGAGCCGGCCCGAGGCCGCGAGCTGCGGTCCGGCCCAGTTGTTGATGAAGTCGCGCCCGATCGGGTGGCCGGTGACGTCGAGCCCGCCCCCGGCCGGCCAGTAGAACCGCACGACGAGGGGCAGCGCGCTCAGGATCCCGAGGAGCGCCAGGAGCACGACAGGGTCGAGAGACCGCCGGCGGGCGGGGATCGGGGACATCAGGTTCTCAGATCAGCAGGAAGAGGTTCGAACTCGCCGGGCCGAGGCGCAGACCGGTGGGCCCGATCCGCGCTCGCCGGCCCGGCGGCACCAGGGCGGCGAGGCGCGCCCGGGACATCAGGATCAGGTTCGCCTCGTCGGCCCAGACGGCCTTGCCGAGGCGCCGGCAGGCGAAGCGGAACGTCGCATCGCCGTAATGCAGCAGCGGGATGCCGGTATGGTGCTCGACCGGGAAGTAGCGGTGCGGCACCGTGAGGAAGACGGTGCGGGCAACCCGCAGCATCTCGGCCAACATCAGGCGCTGGTTGGCGACGCTGCCGACATGCTCCAGCACCGCGTTCGATGTCGCGATGTCGAAGCTTGCTTCGGCGAAGGGCAGGCGGCAATCGGCGGCGACCTGCCGGTAGGCCACGGCCGGATGGGCGGCCCGGAACGCCTCGGCGCTGCCGAGCCCGACCGCGGTGATCCGCTGCGGGTGGGGATAGCGCCGCTCCAGCACGTTCGCGGCGTCGTTGACCACGTCCGAGACGCCGATGTCGAGGATCGTGGTGTCGGGAACGGGCCGGGCGAGGCGCAGGAAATCGGCGTAGATGCGGTCGCGCGCCGCAGCGGTCAGGCGCTCGCCGAGAGAGCGGGGAGCCGCCGCCTCGTAATACTTGTCGTCGAGGGTGGCGCGGGCGCTCACGGCCGGGCCTCCGGCGCCGGCAGGTCGAGGTAGCGCATGCGCTTGAACTCCCGCTGGCTCGCGCCCACCGCGTCGACGATGACGCCGCAGGTCAGGCTGATGAAGGCGAGCTGCATCAGGGCGGCGGCGAGCACGGCGGTCGGCAGCCGCGGCACCAGGCCGGTCTCCAGGAAGGTGACGGCCACCGGCAGCCCGAGGACGAGGCCGGCGACGGCCAGGAGCATCGCGAGGCCGCCGAAGAAGCGCAGCGGCCGTACTGCCTTGTACATCAGGGCGATCTTGCCGAGGATGCGCGCCCCGTCCCGCCACGTGCTGAGCTTGCTCGCCGAGCCCGCCGGCCGGGCCCGGTAGGGCAGGGGGATCTCGACCGTGGCGAGGCGCAGGTCGAGGGCGTGGACCGACAGCTCGGCCTCGATCTCGAAACCCGACGAGGAGGCCGGGAACGACTTGGCGAAGCGCCGCGAGACGACGCGGTAGCCCGACAGGATGTCGGTGAAGCCGTCGCCGAACAGACGTATCACCAGCCGGTTGAACAGCCAGTTGCCGAAGCGGTGGCCCGGGGCGAAGGCGTCGGCGGCCCCCGCGCGGGCGCCCACCACCATGTCGACCTGCTCGGTCACCAGCGCGTCGATTAGGCGACCGGCGGCGGCGGCGTCGTAGGTCAGGTCGCCGTCGGCCAGCACGTAGAGGTCGGCCTCGATGTCGGCGAACATCCGCCGCACGACGTTGCCCTTGCCCGGCCGCCGCTCGCGCCGCACCACCGCGCCCGCCGCCGCTGCGGTCGCGGCCGTGCGGTCGGTGGAGTTGTTGTCGTAGACGTAGACGGTCGCGCCCGGCAGGACGCGGCGGAACTCCGCCACCACCTGCCCGATCGTCGCCTCCTCGTTGAGGCAGGGCAGCAGCACCGCGATCGAGCGGTTGCGCACGAAGGTGGCCTGCGGCAGCAGGTCCATCAGCTCGCGCCGGATCTCGGAATCCTGGACTCTGGCGGCCTGGCTCATCAGCATTCCCGCGGATCGTCCGCCGGGGCCGCCCTGCTGCGCCCCTCCCCGCAGGCTAGGGAGGGATGACTTAACGTCATGTTTCGTTGCGTGAGGTTTCTCGGCGTCGGGTTTCTTGGCGTCGGCTTTTCCGGCGTCGGGTTTCGCCGGGACGGCCGGGTCAGGCCGGCACCCGCACCGTCGCCCGCAAGCCCCCGAGCGGAGAATCGTGCAACGCCACGTCGCCGCCATGGGCCCGGGCGATGTCGAGGGCGATGGCGAGGCCGAGGCCCGACCCGCCGGCATCCTGGCGGGCATCGTCGAGGCGCACGAAGGGCTTGAACACCTCCTCGCGCAGATCGGGCGGGATGCCCGGGCCGTCGTCGTCGATCGAGACGGCGAGCCAGCGCGCCTCCTGGCGGGCGGTGATCGCGATGGTGTCGCCGTAGCGGGCGGCGTTGGAGGCGAGGTTGAACAGGCAGCGCCGGAACGCGTCGGGCCGGACCGTCACGGTCGACTGGCCCTCCAGCGTCACCTCGGAGACGTGGCCCCCCAAGCGCTCCACGTCGGTGCGCACATCCTCGAGCAGCGCCCTGAGGTCGATGGCCGCGGCCGGCTCGCCGGAATCGCCCTTCGCGAAGGCGAGATAGGCCTCGAGCATCCGGCTCATCTCGTCGACGTCGCGCTGCAGGTCCTCGATCTCGGGGGTCTGCGGCAGCAGCACCAGGGAGAGCCGGAAGCGGGTGATGATGGTGCGCAGGTCGTGGCTCACCCCGTTGAGCATCGTGGTGCGCTGCTCCATCGCCCGCTCGATGCGCCGCTTCATCTCGATGAAGGCGTGGCCGGCCTTGCGCACCTCGCGGGCGCCGCGGGGGCGGAAATCGAGGTCGCGGCCCTTGCCGAAGCTCTCGGCGACGTCGGCGAGCCGCAGGATCGGACGGATCTGGTTGCGCAGGAACAGGATCGCGACGCCGAGGAGCACCAGCGACGAGCCGCCCATCCAGAGCAGGAAGATGTGCGAGTTCGAGGCGTAGGCCTGGCTGCGCCGTGCGATCACCCGCATCACCCCGCCGGGAATCTCGACCCGGATCTCGATCAGGCTGGAGCGCCCGACCGTGTCGATCCAGAACGGCCGGGCGATCTGGCGGCGCAGCTCGTCGGACAGGGCCTCGTCGAGGAGCGAGAAGAACGGCCGCGGACCCGGCGCCGGCAGGGCGGCGCCCTCCAGGATGTCGACGTCGAGGTTCAGGCGCTCGCTGGCGATGCGCTCCAGGGTCTCGGAGCCCTTGTCCTGGGGATAGCTCTCGTAGATGTCGATGAGCGCCGCGACGTCGGCGGTGACGGCGGCCGAGAGGCGCCTTGTCACCAGCTGCCAGTGCCGCTCCATGAAGGTGTAGGCGATCACCGATTGCAGCAGCACCATCGGGGCGATGATGATGATGAGCGAGCGGGCGTAGAGCCCCTTCGGCAGCCGGTCGCCGATCAGGCGGCCGAGCCGGCGCCAGGCCCGCCGGGGCGTCGGCAGCGTCCCGGCGAGGGTGGGGCCGGCCATCGCGCCTAGTCCAGGACCAGCCGGTAGCCGACGCCGCGCACGGTCTGCACGTAGCGCGGGTTGGCCGGGTCGTCCTCGATGCGCCGGCGCAGCCGGTTCATCTGCACGTCGACGGTGCGCTCGTTGGCGGCGCCGTTGGTGCCGGTCAGCGCCTCGCGCTCGACGTTGCCGCCGCGGGCGAGCGCCAGGATGGTCAGGATCTCGCGCTCGCGCTCGGAGAGGCGGATCGCCTCGTCGTCGCGGGTGAGCTCGCCGCGCTCGATGCGGAACTGGAACGGCCCGAAGCGCACCGCGTCGAGGGGGGCGGCCGTGCCGTCGGCCGGCCCGCGGGCGCTGCGGCGCAGGATGTTGTTGAGGCGCAGGATCAACTCCCGCGGCTCGAAGGGTTTGGGGAGATAATCGTCGGCGCCGATCTCGAGCCCGGTGACCCGGTCGTTCGGGTTCGAGCGGGCGGTGAGCATCAGGATCGGCACCTGGGAGGTCAGGCGGATCTGGCGGGCATAGTCGAACCCGGTCTCGCCCGGCATCATCACGTCGAGCACCACCGCGTCGAAGACGAGGCTGCGGCCCCGTGCCCGCGCCTCGGCGGCGCTGGCCGCGGCGGTCACCCGGTAGCCGTTCTCGCCGAGGAAGCGGGCCAGCAGGTCGCGCAGGCGGCGGTCGTCGTCGACCACCAGGATGTGGGGAGCGTGGTCGGGCAGTTCCGCCCGGAGGCTGAGGGCGGGGCCGGCGCTCACGGGCGGACCTCGCTCTCGGCCGCGGACCCGCCTCCGGCGATGAGCCGGCTCACCCCGGCGCGCTCCTCCGGCTCGATCATGGCGAGCAGGAAGCGGCTCGCCGGCTCCCGAAGCGCCGGGCCGGCCTCGGCCAGCGCCCGGCGGACCCGCCGGCCCTGGACACCGGCGAGGCGCTGGGCGAGCTGCCGGCCTTCCGGCGTGCAGGTGAGGAGGCGGTGGCGGCGGTCGCTGGTGCCCGTCCGCTGCGCGATGTAGCCCTGCTCGATCAATTCCTTCAGCACCCGGTTCAGGCTCTGCTTGGTGATCCGCAGGATATCCAGGAGTTCGGCGATGGTGAGGCCGGGATGGCGGTCGACGAAGTGCAGCACCCGGTGGTGGGCGCGGCCGAAACCGTACTCGGCCAGAATCCGGTCCGGATCGGCGACGAAGTCGCGATAGGCGAAGAACAGGAGCTCGATCAGGTCGTAGGCCGGGGCCTCTCCGGCGGGCGCGCCGTCGGAGAGCTCTTGCCCGGAGAGCTCTTGCCCGGAGAGGCCTTGCGCGGGCGTGTCCGGGGAGTAGCCTGCCTCCGGCAGGTCCTCGTTGGCGGCGTCCGGGATGGGGGCCGGACGGGTCCGGGCGGCCTTGGTCACGGGTCGCACCTCTTCGCGGGACCGGGCCTTCGCGGGCCCTCGTCATTTATGTCAGTCTTGTTGACATATCTCAGCCCCATTGATACCCGTCAACCCCGCCGGCGAAACGAACGAACGCCCCGCGCCCCGATCAAGCACGAACGTTGCGCGAGAACCAGCCAGGCGGAAACGAACGCATACGAGGATCATCGTCATGTCCGTCATTCCCTTCGACCAGCGTGAAGGCCACATCTGGTTCGACGGCCGCATGGTGCCGTGGGCGGACGCGAAGATTCACGTACTCAGCCACGGCCTGCACTACGGCTCCAGCGTGTTCGAGGGCGAGCGCGCCTATGGCGGCCAGATCTTCAAGTGCACCGAGCATTCGCAGCGCCTGCGCCGCTCGGCCGAGCTCCTCGACTTCGAGGTCCCGTACTCGGTGGCGGAGATCGACGCCGCCAAGCGGCTGGTGCTCAAGGAGAGCGGCTTGCAGGACGCCTATCTCCGCCCGGTCGCCTGGCGCGGCTCGGAGATGATGGGCGTGTCGGCGCAGCACAACACCATCCATCTCGCCATCGCGGCGTGGGAATGGCCGAGCTACTTCGACCCGGCGACCAAGATGAAGGGCATCCGGCTCGATCTCGCCGATTACCGCCGGCCCGATCCGCGCACCGCGCCGTCGGCCTCGAAGGCGGCGGGCCTGTACATGATCTGCACGATCTCCAAGCACCGGGCCGAGAACAAGGGCTATGCCGACGCCCTGATGCTCGACTGGGAGGACAACGTCGCCGAGTGCACCGGCGCCAACGTGTTCTTCATCCAGGACGGGGTGATCCACACCCCGACGGCCGACCGCTTCCTCAACGGCATCACCCGCCAGACGGTGATCGAACTGGCGCGGCGGCGCGGCTACGAGGTGGTCGAGCGGCGCATCCGCCCCGAGGAGATGGCGGGTTTCACCGAGTGCTTCATCACCGGCTCGGCCGCCGAGGTCACCCCGGTCTCGGAGATCGCCCAGTACCGCTTCACCCCGGCCGCGATGACCAAGACCCTGATGGACGACTACACCGCCGAGGTGCAGCCGCGGGCCAAGGCCGCTTGAAGCGCGGCAGCCTGAGACTCGCACCCATCGCGTGAACCTGAAGGCCCCGGGCGGTCTCCCGCCC
>JAEWKL010000803.1 GCA_023386115.1 Pseudomonadota bacterium | reverse complement strand
GCCGAGGAGGCTGCGTCCAACGTCGAGACCGTCGCGGTGGCGGCCGAGGAGCTCGGCGCCTCGGTCCAGGAGATCGGCCGCCAGGTCGACGGCTCGGCCCGCCTCGCCCTGGCGGCGGTGGCGGAAGCCGGGCAGACCGCGCATCAGGTCCGGGCACTGACCGAGGCCACTGCCCGCATCGGCGACGTGGTCGGGCTGATCTCGTCGATCGCCGCGCAGACCAACCTGCTGGCGCTCAATGCCACGATCGAGGCGGCCCGGGCCGGGGCAGCCGGCCGCGGCTTTGCGGTGGTGGCCGCCGAGGTCAAGGCGCTTGCCGGTCAAACTGCGAAGGCGACGGAGGAGATCACGAGCCAGATCGCGGCGATCCAGGCCTCGACGGGCCATGCGGCGGGCGCGATCAGCGGAATCACGGCGCGGATCGAGGAGATCTCGGGCGTGGCGACCTCGATCGCGGCGGCGGTGGAGGAGCAAGGTGCGGCGACGCAGGAGATCGTGCGCAACGTGTCTCAAGCGGCGGCAGGCACAGGCGAGGTGACTGGCAACATCGCCGGGGTGGCAGGCGCGGCGGAGGAGACCGGTGCGGCGGCAAGCCAAGTTCTGGGGGCTGCCAGCGCGCTGTCGCGCCAGTCCGAGCACCTCGCAGCGGAGGTGGCGCGCTTCCTCGACACCGTCCGAGCAGCATGACCCACATGTCGGCTGGAGCAGATTGCTTTCTCTGTCGCCTGGACGATTGCCTGCACTCCGCCCTCCTCACTCGGAAAGCAGGCAGTCCCTAAACCACCCGATTCGATCGTAGGTCTCTGCTGCATTGATATCCTGGAAGCTGACACTTCCAGAGGCAGCGATTGGTGGGAGGCAGAGCTTGAATATTTGAGGTGACTGCCTTCGATAACTCTGTGGTCCACTGCCGGGTGTTTGCGGTCGAGGCAGTGGCTTTCGCGGATCGACCCAGGCCGAGTTGGCTTCCTCGATCCGGCCACTCTCATTCTGTGACCCACCGCCGCTTAGTTGGCATTGACCCATGTCACGCATCGACCGTGGCCTGCACCAGCACCACCACAGGGCAGGCTGCCAATCGTTCATCTCCCGCCCGCTGCGTCCCCGTCTGTCCGCATCGGGTCGCAAGCAGGCCCTCACATGGTTAAGCTGATCGGGTTTTGACACCAGGAGGGAAGGGATTGGCGGCCTGATAGTCGGCGTCCTGCCGCCGTACCATCGCGAGTCCTGTGCGATGCCAGACTTGCACGCCCTCCAGCCTGAGGGCGGCTTCCAGGTCAACCTGTCGCACGGTCGCCCGGGCTCGTACCTGCTCCAGGCTCACCATCCCCCTCTGCACCTTCGCAACCATCACGCACCTTCCGTCTTGCCTTTGTCACCGCCTCCATGGCGCTCCTTACGTCCTCGTCCTGGACGTGTGCATACTTGGCCGTGGTGGTGATGTCCTCGTGCCGCAGCAGCGTCTGCACCACCTTCAGATCGCCACCTGCGCGCAGCAGTCGCGAGGCCGCGGTGTGGCGGTTGTCGTGGAAGCGGTAGTTCGCGACGGACGACGCCGGCAGCGAGCGGCGCCACACGGTCTTCATGCCCTCGTAGCTGATCGGCAGCACGTCGCCCGGCCGGCGCAGGCCCCGTTTCTTCTGGACCGTGTAGGTGAACACTGCCTCGGTGTGACGTCCTCGCAGCGGGAACAGCAGATCGCGCATCTCGCTCGAGAGTGGGATCTTGGCGACCTTCCCGCCCTTGCCGCGGATCTCGACCGTCCGGGCCGCCCAGTCGATGTCGTCCCAGCGCAGGCCGATGCACTCCTTCAGCCGGCAGCCGGAGATCAGAGCGAACTCCACCACGATCCTGAACTCGGCCGGCAGGGCTGCCAGCAGCCGCACCTCCTCCTCGTCGCGCAGCTCGCGCACCCGCTCGCGCGGTACCGGCAGAGCGTGAGCCTTCCACGAGATGGCGCCAATCGGCTGATCCCAGGCGTCTCGGGCCCGGAGCAGGATCGCGCGCAGCGGCTCGATTACCGTGCGATTCACCGTGGCGTTGCTCACCAAGCGCGGTGGGGGAGGGGGCTTAGCCGACTTTTTCCCTTCGCCTTGGCGCGGCGCCTTCCTGCGCACCTTCTTCGTTTCACCCCGGCGCGCGGCGACCAGCGCGGCGACTTCGGCGTTGCCGACGTCCTTGATCAGGGTCTCGCGCCCGAGCTGCGTCACGATCCAAGCAATCGCAGCGTCGAGGGTCTTCCGAGCGTTCGTGCTGTAGAATGCCCCGCGCTCATCCCAGAAGCG
The DNA here is from genome assembly GCA_023386115.1 of Pseudomonadota bacterium. Taxonomy (GTDB): domain Bacteria; phylum Pseudomonadota; class Alphaproteobacteria; order Rhizobiales; family Beijerinckiaceae; genus Methylobacterium. The sequence continues at coordinate 2,079 of JAEWKL010000803.1, read as the reverse complement.
GGCAGCGGCGACGTCGATCGTCATCGGCGTGGTCTTCGTCTCGACAGCTGTCAGCGCATCACGCTCGACCTTGGCGCGGACCTGCTGCTCTACGCGCTCGGCGTCCCGTTTCGAGCGGCATCGCGTCGAGCCATGAAACCGACGACCGTCGAACCAGAAGTCGTACTGGTAGATCTCCGACGTGAACTTTCCGGCTTTCTTGGGCCGATAGACGGACATGGCGCGCTCCGGATGCGCTGAGATTCGATGAACGCGGTGATGTCGTCAGGGTGGAACAGGCGCCGTCGGCGGTGCAAGCCGTGGCCGTAGGCGATGTGCTGGATCGCGCCAGCGCGCATGTAGCCGCGGAGGGTTTTCGCCGACATACGCAGGCGAGTGCAGGCCTCGGCGAAGGTGAGCAAGGGGACTGTATCGGCTGCCGCTGGTTGGATCACGTCACCCCTCCTCTCCTGCTGTGGTGACCGGGGCGAGGACGGGCAGCATCGTGGTGAGACCCTGTTTCTCCGATGTGGCGTTGAACTTGGCGACCACGGCCGCGTCGAGGTCGATGCCGGCGGTGACGGCGCACAGGTCGGTGCAGATGACGACATCGGCGAGTTCTTGCGCGAGGTCGTCCTTAGTCGCCCGAGAGCCGCGCCAACCCTGGCGCTCGCGCTCCAACTTCTTGATGACGTTCTGCGCCTCGCCGCACTCGCCGCCGAGTTCGTTACCGCGGAAGGACAGGTCCGGCACCTGTTCCGGGCACCACTCGGCTTGGCGGGCGATGTTGGCCGCATGGAGTGCGCGCAGGCTCAGGCCATAGGTCGCGACTTGGGCCGCCCGGAGCCCCCGTAGCGCCGACCGCACCCACGGGTGATCGTCACCGTGGCCGCTCACGAACAGCGCTCCTCGGCTTCGTCGGCGGCGAGGCGGCGGGCCTGCGCGATCGCGTCGGCCGGCGCTCCGGTCGCGCCAGGCGGGACAGGGTCGGACAGTAGGTCCAGTAGCGCGACGGCGATGTGCGCCGGTTCGTTGGCAGGAACGCCAGCTCGAACGGCGGCGCCATCCCCGAAATACCGAATGCTGGCCTTGGCCCGCTCCTCGAGGGTAGAGACCATGCTCGTCTGCTGCGCCGCCAGCACAGCCTCGAACCGGCCGTCGTCCATCTCGGAGGTCGAGCGGACCCAGACACGGCCATTGGCCTTGCCGCGGTAGACGACGACCCTGGCCCCCTCAATGAGCGGAGTGTCCGCCTGAATCTGCGCCATCGGGTGTAACACCGCATAGCTGTCCGTGAACCGGCGCCGGCCGTCATCCTCCTGAGGCGCCCGGTGGGGCCACACAGATACGGTGTCGCTATCGCGGTGCTGACACACTGCGACTTCGGCATAGTCGCCCAGCGGCTCATCGGTGCGGAGCCATGCACCCCGGAACAGCACCTCGTACAGGCCGCCAGTCTTCTTATGACGAAGGATCTCGCTCATCACTTGCCTCGTAGCTACTGGTGGTGAGGCGGAGGGGGTAGAGGAGCGCAGCTCGGCCCGGTCGATGGACAGGGGCAACCCCGAGGCCGCCCGCCACGGCCCCACGTGCTGGGTGCGCCCGCGCACGTAGGTGTTGGTGGCGCATCACCACATCTGACCATGTACAAGGGTGAGGTCAGATCGAGATTATCATGTCCAAAGCCGCGCTCTTCACCGCCAACTGGTGCGCCCTTGAGGTGAACTCGGGTCGTGTCGGCTGCGTGCCTTGCCTGAAGGTTACCGGAGATGTTGAGGTTTCCGAATATGGTGCTGAGCCATTCCTCTGCGAGATTGTCACGGGTGACGTCGAGCCTGGCACTCTGCTCCTGAACTTGAAAGGTGCCGGTGACAGCATCCCTGGGGTGGAGATGCGGTCTGTGCGGTTCAAGAAGATCAGCCCGAGCCGCCGCTACGACCACGTGCTGATCGTCTGGGACGGCGCGCCCATCGTCCGCATGGGTGTAGCCCGAGCCGACCCCCTTACTGCCCTGCAGGGAATAGGCTGAGGCAGGCGCCCACCCCGAACTGAGCAAGCTCGAGGACGTTGCTGTACCTCCACCAGGAGGCAGCACATGAC
>JAEWKL010000756.1 GCA_023386115.1 Pseudomonadota bacterium | reverse complement strand
GTCGTGGCCCGGCCCGCTGCTCCGAAGCCGAAGACCGATCCGCGCACGCAGATCGCGGTGTTCGGCGACTCCCTCGCCGACCTCCTGGGTCAGGGCCTCGACACGGTCTACGAGGCGAATCCGGACGTGGTGGTGCTCCGCCGCGCCAAGGGCGACAGCGGCCTCGTGCGCAAGGACGTGGTCGATTGGCCGAAGGCGGCGGAGGATTTTCTCAAGTCCAACCCGAAAGTGTCCTACGCCGTCGTGATGATCGGCGCCAACGACCGCCAGCCCCTGCGCGACGGCGACCAGACGACCGAGCCCCTGAGCGAGCGCTGGCGCGCGCTCTACCGCGACAGGGTCGACGCGCTCCTGAAGGTCTTCACCGACCGCAAGGTGCCGGTGGTCTGGGTCGGCGAGCCGCCGATGAAGAGCGAGTCCCTCTCGGCCGACATCACCTCGCTCAACGAGATCTTTCGCGATCGGGTGCAGCGGGCGGGCGGCGTCTACGTCGACATCTGGCCGGCCTTCGTCGACGAGAACAACCGCTACGCCGCCAATGGGCCGGACCTCGAGGGCCAGCAGGCGCGCCTTCGCACCTCCGACGGCGTGCACTTCACCCAGGCCGGCGCCCGCAAGGCGGCGCATTTCGCCGATGTCGAGATCAAGCGGCTGATCGAGGCGACGACCGGCACCCCGTCCCTGCCGGACGCCGTCTCGCCGCTCGCCCCGGAGGCGCCGGCGGCCGGCGAGGCCAAGCTCGACGACGACGCGGCGATCGACCGGCTCATCACCGCGATGCTGCCGAGCCTGCCGGAGCCCCCAGGCATCCCGGCCCTGCCGGTCAAGCCCGCCGCCGGCCCGGTGCTGCCGCTCACCCGCAATGAGGTCGCGCCGGGAGGCCAGCTCGTCACCGGCCGGCCCCGGATCGACCGCGATACCGGCTACACCCTGGAGCGCAGCCTGACCCGCGGCGCGGCCCCGCCGCCCCAGCCCGGCCGGGCGGACGATTTCCGCTGGCCGCGGGGGTAAGCGCCTCTCACAAGACTCCCGGTCACCGTCGTTGCTCACTGTGGCGACGTCGGCGCAGCGGGAGTCCCGTGAGATACTCTCAGCGCTACAGCCGTGCCGTGAGTGTCGCCAGCACCGAGAACGGCGCCCCCGGCAGGTTGTTGAACTGGTTGAACGGCTGCTCGATGTAGCGCGCATCGGTCAGGTTCTTCAGGTTCAGCGAGAACCGGGCGTGCTCGTCGAGGTCGTAGAACACCGCCGCATCGACGCGGGTATAGGCTCCGACCTTGTAGGTGTTGGAGATGTCGCCGAAGCGCGAGCCGACATGGGTGACGCCGACCCCGAGGCCGAGCCCGTGCCAGGCGCCTTCCTGGACCTGGTACGTCGTCCAGACGCTGCTGCTGAACTGAGGCGCGCCGTCGAGCCGATTGCCGACCGGGATCGTGGTATCCCGCGTCACCCGGGCATCGGTGTAGCCGACGCCGCCGATGATCTTCCAGCCCGGCAGGATCGTCCCGGCGAGGTCGGCCTCGACGCCCTTCGAGCGCTGCTGACCGGTGATGATCGAGTAATTGGTCCGGACCGGGTCGTTGGCCGAGACGTTGTTGCGGGTGATGTCGAACACCGAGGCGGTCAGGCTCAGGTCAGGCGCGAGGTCGAAACGGGTGCCGACCTCGATCTGCTCGCCGGTCTCCGGCGGCGGGTTGACGACTCCGAAGACGTTCGCGGTCTGTGGCTTGAACGAGGTCGTGTAGCTCGCGTAGAGCGCCAGGGGTTCGGCGACGCGGTAGATCAGGCCGACGCGCGGCGACAGGCCGGACAATTGCTGATCCGGCGGGATGGCGGTCGAGGTCGGCGTGCGGCTGAAGTAGAACTGGGTGCCGGTGTCGTAGCGCAGGCCGAGCAGCAGCTGCAGGCCGTAGCCGAGGTCGATCTGGTCCTGGGCGTAGAGCCCGGTCAGCTCGTTCTTCTGCTTGAGGTCGCTCTGCAGCGAGAGCGCGCCCGGCAGCGCCAGGCCGGCGACGGGATTGAGGAAGCTCACGGAGGAGAGCGGCCCCTGCGTGGTGACCGCCCGCCGGTAGCCGTTGAAGTACTCGACGCCGAGCAGCGCGGTGTGGCGAAAGCCCAGGACATCGAATTTGGCCACCAGTTCGGTCTGGCTGTCGACGGAGGCATAGGTCGAGGTGGCGGCGGTGGTCCGGCGGGTGACCGTGAGCCCGTTGGCCGAGAGTCCGGTGGCGCGGGCCGCGATCGCGTCGAAGCTGCCGCCCTGGGCATTGAGCACCTGGCGCAGCATGAGGTGCTCGTTGAAGTCGTGCTCGACCTTCAGCGTGCCGAAATTCGCGTTGGCGTTGTAGCGGGAGAACGGCTCGCCATAGTAGCGCGAGATGGTGTCGAGCGGCACCCGGCCGTTCCGGGCGATCAGGCCCTCGTCGTAGACGCTGTCCTGCCGGGTGAACTCGCCGATGAACGAGACCCTGGTGTCCGGACTCGGATCCCAGGTGAAGGCCGGCGCGACGAAGAAGCGGGAATTGTCGCGCCCGGCGAGATCGCGGAAGGTCGGATCGACCTGCGTTCCGAAGCTGAGGCGGGCGGCCAACCCGTCGGCCCCGGGCACCGGGCCGGACGCCGAGCCCTGGACCCGTCGGAAGCCGAAGCTGCCGCCCTGGATGCTGGCATCCGCCGTCGGGACCAGGCTCGGCTGGCGGGTGACGATGTTGATGACGCCGCCCGGATCTCCCCGCCCATAGAGCACCGAGGCCGGCCCTTTCAGCACCTCGATCCGCTCGACATCGGCGAGGTCGCGCTGGACCGGGTAGAAGTTGCTGGCCTGGTTCATGAAGACGCCGTCGATGGCGTAGGTCTGGGTCCGGAAGCCGCGGATGATGAAGGTGTCGCTGCGGCCCTGGATGGTGCCGCCGGGCTGGACGTTGCTGACGTTGAACAGCGCGTCGGTCAGCCGCGTCTCCGCACGGTCGACCAGGACCTCGCGCGGCACGACGTTGATGGTCTGCGGAATGTCGCGCAGGGCGGTGTCGGTCTTGGTCGCCGTGGCACTCCGGGTCGCGCGGTAACCCTGGACCGGGCCGGTCGCGGTTTCGGTGACGTGCGTCGCTCCCGTGCCCTGCGACGGGCCGGCGACCGTGATGGTGTCGAGGGCGATGGTCTCGCCGGCATCCTGCGCCCGCGCCCCACTCGCCGCGAGAACCGGCGCTGCCCCCGCGAGCAGCGCGAGGAGCAGCGGCGACCGACGACGGTTTGCGGGGCAAGGGATTGGGTGCACAGGAACCTCGGGCGGAAGAAACGACCTTCCCGCGGCGTAATCGCGCAGCGTTCCGCAATCAATCGCTGGGTCATGACAAGTTTTGGAACCGTTCCAGCCCGGGTTGCAATCGCCATCAATGTGGCTTCTGAGCATCTGTCGTTGCGTTCGCAATTGAGAATTGTACGGTGATGACTCTGTTTCGACTGCATGAATTAGAATAGATACAAAAAGAAGCGGCCCTGGTGCGGCAGCGGCCGCAACGGCGCAGGGCACGGACCTTCGCGATCCCGGCGCTCTCCCGCCCCGCCCGGCGCTGAAACGGCGACGGGACCCGCCCTGGCTGGAGCGGATCCCGTCATCGGGGATCGAACCTGGTGCGGCAGGGAAACCGTCCCTGCCTGAAGGAACCCGCCGTCAGACCGGCAGGGTCGTCGCCCCCATCAGCGCCTCGTCGATGGCGCGGGCCGCCTGCCGGCCCTCGCGGATCGCCCAGACCACCAGGGACTGGCCACGGCGCATGTCGCCGGCGACCCAGACCTTGTCGTTGGAGGTCCGGTACTGGACGTCATCGGCGAGCACGTTGCCGCGCTTGTCGCGAGCGACGCCGGATTCCTCCAAGAGGCCCTTGGCGAGCGGGCCGGCGAAGCCGATCGCCATGAAGACGAGGTCGGCCGGCAGCAGGAACTCGGAGCCGGCGATGGGTTTACGCGCCTCGTCGACACGGGCGCAGACCACGCCCTTCACCTTGCCCTTCTTGCCCTCGATTCGCAGGGTCGCGGCCTGGAACTCGCGCTCGGCGCCCTCCGCCTGACTCGAGGACGTGCGCATCTTGGTCGCCCAATAGGGCCACACGGTCAGCTTGTCCTCCCGCTCCGGCGGGCGCGGGCGGATGTCGAGCTGGGTGACCGAGAGGGCGCCCTGGCGGAAGGCGGTGCCGACGCAATCCGAGGCGGTGTCGCCGCCGCCGATCACCACGACGTTCTTGCCGGCGGCGAGGATCGGCTCCTCGGCCGTGGCAGCCGCGTTGTCGATCTCTTGGCCGACGCGGCGGTTCGACTGGACGAGGTAGGGCATGGCGAAGTGCACGCCCTCGAGCTCCTGGCCCGGCAGGCCCGGATCGCGCGGGGCCTCGGCGCCGCCGGCGAACAGCACGGCGTCGAACTCGTTGTGCAGGCTGGCGAAGGAGCGGGTGACGCCAATGTTGACGCCGTAATGGAATTGCACGCCCTCGGCCTCCATCTGCCGCACGCGGCGGTCGATGTGGCGCTTCTCCATCTTGAAGTCGGGGATGCCGTAGCGCAGCAGGCCACCGGCCTTCGGCTCGCGCTCGAAGACGTGGACGTCATGGCCGACGCGGGCGAGTTGCTGGGCCGCCGCGAGGCCGGCCGGGCCCGACCCGATGATCGCCACCCGCTTGCCGGTCTTCGCCTCGGCCGGCTCAGGCACCACCCAGCCCATGCTCCAGGCCTTGTCGGCGATGGCCTGCTCGATGGTCTTGATCGCGACCGGCTGGTTCTCGAGGTTGAGGGTGCAGGCCTCCTCGCAGGGCGCCGGGCAGATGCGGCCGGTAAATTCCGGGAAGTTGTTGGTGGAGTGCAGGTTGCGCGCCGCCTCCTCCCAATCCGCATTGTAGACGAGGTCGTTCCAGTCCGGGATCTGGTTGTGGACCGGGCAGCCGGTCGGGCCGTGGCAGAACGGGATGCCGCAATCCATGCAGCGGGCCGCCTGCTTCTTCAGGTCGTGCTCGTCGAGCGGCAGGGTGAATTCGAGGAAGTGGCGCACGCGGTCGGCCGCGAGCTGATACTTCTGCTCCTGCCGGTCGAATTCGAGGAAGCCTGTGACCTTGCCCATCGGTGGAGTGCTCAGTTCGTGAAGTGATCGGGCCGGCGGCGGGTCTCGACGACCCCGGCGACGGTGGCGGATGTGGGGAGCGCCTCCCCGCAACGGGTGAGCCAGGCCCGGATGGCGGGCCGGCCCGAGAGATCGAATCCGCCCTCGTCGGCGAATTGCGTATAGGCGAACAAGGCGACATCCGCGATGCTGACGGCGTCGCCGACGAACCACGCGGCGGCGGTCAAGTGTCGCTCCATCAGGTCGAGGGCGGCCTCGCCGCCCGCCACCTTCTTCGGGTCGCGGGTCTCGGCCGGCTCGCCCCGGTAGCGCATGTGGAAGCGGCAGACCGCGATGGTCGGCTCGTGGCTGTACTGCTCCCAGAACAGCCACTCGTCGATCTTGGCCTGGATCCAGGGATCGTCCGGTAGCAGGGACGAGCCGCGGGCGAGGTGGCGGATGATCGCGTTCGACTGGGCGAGCGTCCGGCCGTCCGGGAACTCGACGCCGGGCACCTGGCCGGCGGGAAAGCGGGCGAGGTAGTCGGGCGTGCGGCTCTCACCCCGCATGATGTCGATCGGGATCCACTCATAGGCGAGCCCGAGGTGATCGGCGACGTACCGCACCTTCAGGCAGTTGCCCGACATCGTGTCGCCGTAGACCTTCACCCTCGGAATCTCCCCTTACTCAGTGCCGTGCAGGCTGTCGTGCCGTCGCAGCCATTGCCGCAACGCCGTGTCCAGGACCATCTCCCAATTGTCCCCGAAGGCACGGAAGCGATCGACCAGCTCGACCGGCAGCGCCACGGTTTCGAGTCGGCCGCTCTCACCGGCATGACGGCCCCGGCGGATCAGCCGGCCGTCCTCGTAGTGAAAGGCGCGCTCGACCATCTCGTCGGTGAGTTCCGGCGCGTCGTCCGGGTCGTGCCAAGCCTCACCCGAGGAGGTGAGCGTATCGTGCTTGCTCGCGCTCATTGGCCTTCCTCATTCTGATGATCCGCCGATCGCTTCCGCGGTCGGTCCACACGATCACGACCATGCGGCCGTTGAGACGGCCATAGGTCAGCGTGCGCACCTCACCGTAATCGGCCCGCGTATCCTCGACCTCGAACACGCGGCCCGCGAATACCTCATGACAACGCGCGAAATCCAAGCCGCGCTCTTGCAGGGTCCGCTCCCGCTTGGCCGGGTCGTAGACGAGTGCCACGGCCCGGCCTCACGCAAGGAGGATTACTCCGCCGCCACCGGCATCCGGGCCCGCTCCATCTCGCGCAGAGCCCGCCGGTACTCGACCGGCATCACCTTCACGAACTTGGTGCGGTACGTGTCCCAGTTGTCGATGATCGCCTTGGCGCGCACCGAGCCGGTATACTTCAGGTGGTTGTTGATGAGGCCGACGAGCCGCTCCTCGTCGTGGCCGGACATGTCGGCCAGGATGTCGATGCGCCCCTTGGTCTCGAGGTCGCCGTCCTGGTGGAAGCGGCGCATGAACTCGTCCTCCTCCTCGACCGGCTCGAGATCGACCATCGACAGGTTGCAGCGCTTGGCGAACGACCCGTCCTCGTCGAGGACGTAGGCGATGCCACCCGACATGCCGGCCGCGAAGTTGCGCCCGGTCTCGCCGATCGACACGACCACGCCGCCGGTCATGTACTCACAGCCATGGTCTCCCATGCCCTCGACCACCGCGATGGCGCCCGAGTTGCGCACCGCGAAGCGCTCGCCGGCCGCACCCCGGATATAGGCCTCGCCGGCGATGGCGCCGTACAGCACCGTGTTGCCGACCATGATGGTGCGGTCCGACGGCGAGCCCAGCGCATCCGAGGGACGGATGATCAGCTTGCCGCCCGACAGGCCCTTGCCGACATAGTCGTTGGCGTGGCCGGTCAGGCTCAAGGTCACGCCGGCGGCGAGCCAGGCGCCGAAGCTCTGGCCGGCGGTGCCGGTGAGCTTCACCGTGATGGTGTCGTCCGGCAGACCCTCGTGGCCGTGCGCCTTGGCGACCATGCCGGAGAGCATCGCGCCCGCCGCCCGGTCGGAGTTGCGGATCACGTCCTCGACGGTCACCGCGACGCCGGTCTCGATCGCGTCGCCGACGGCGGCGATGAGCCGCCGGTCGAGGACCTGGTCGATCGGGTGCTTCTGCGCCTCGACATGGCGGAGTGCGACGGTCTCCGGCACGTCCGGCTTGTGGAACAGCCGGGTGAAGTCGAGGCCCTTGGCCTTCCAGTGCGAGATCGCCGCGAGCTTGTCGAGGTATTCCGAGCGGCCGATCAGCTCGTCGAGCTTGGTGACGCCCAGGCTGGCCATCAGCTCGCGCACCTCCTCGGCCACGAAGAAGAAGTAGTTGATGACGTGCTCGGGCGTGCCCTTGAAGCGCTTGCGCAACACCGGATCCTGGGTCGCGACGCCGACCGGGCAGGTGTTCAGGTGGCACTTGCGCATCATGATGCAGCCGGCCGCGATCAGGGGCGCGGTCGAGAAGCCGAACTGGTCGGCGCCGAGGAGCGCCGCGATCAGCACGTCCCGGCCGGTGCGGATGCCGCCATCGGCCTGGAGCGCCACCCGGCCGCGCAGGTGGTTGAGCACCAGCGTCTGCTGGGTCTCGGCCAGCCCGATCTCCCAGGGACCGCCGGCATGCTTGATCGAGGTCAGCGGCGCCGCGCCGGTGCCGCCGTCGAAGCCCGAGATGGTGATGGGGTCGGCGCGCGCCTGGGCGACGCCGGCCGCCACCGTGCCGACGCCGACCTCCGCCACCAGCTTGACCGAGACATCGGCCGCCGGGTTGACGTTCTTGAGGTCGAAGATCAGCTGGGCCAGGTCCTCGATCGAGTAGATGTCGTGATGCGGCGGCGGCGAGATCAGGCCGACGCCCGGGGTCGAGTGGCGGACCTTGGCGATCTTGGCGTCGACCTTGTGGCCGGGAAGCTGGCCGCCCTCGCCAGGCTTGGCGCCCTGCGCCACCTTGATCTGCATCATGTCGGAATTGACGAGGTACTCCGCCGTGACGCCGAAGCGGCCCGAGGCCACCTGCTTGATCGCCGAGCGGCGCGAGCGGCCGTCCGGCAGCGGCCGGAAGCGCTCGCGCTCCTCGCCGCCCTCGCCCGAGTTCGAGCGGCCGCCGAAGGAGTTGACGGCGATCGCCAGCGTCTCGTGCGCCTCCTTCGAGATCGAGCCGTAGGACATCGCGCCCGTCGCGAAGCGCTTCACGATCTCGGCCGCCGGCTCGACCGCGTCGATCGCGACCGGGGCCCGGCCGATCTCCGCCGCGCTCTTGATCCGGAACAGGCCGCGGATCGTCTTGAGGTGGTTCTCCTGCTCGTTCACCATCTTGGCGAAGGCCCGGTAGCGCTCGGGCAGGTTGAGCCGCACGGCGTGCTGGAGCGTCGCGACGGTGTCCGGCGTCCAGGTATGCGCCTCGCCGCGCAGGCGGTAGGCGTATTCGCCGCCGACGTCGAGGGCCGTGCGATAGACCGGCGAGTCGCCGAAGGCATCTCGGTGGCGGCGCACCGTCTCCTCGGCGATCTCGGCCATGCCGATGCCTTCGATGGTCGTCGCCGTGCCGAAGAAGTCACGCTCGACGAAGGCCGAGTTGAGGCCGATCGCGTCGAAGATCTGCGCGCCGCAATAGGACTGGTAGGTCGAGATGCCCATCTTGGACATCACCTTGAGCAGGCCCTTATCGATCGACTTGATGTAGCGGTAGACGATCTCCTCGTCGGTCAGCTCGGGCGGCAGCTCGTCCTTCATCGCGATCAGCGTCTCGAAGGCGAGATAGGGGTTGATCGCCTCGGCGCCGTAGCCGGCCAGGCACGCGAAATGGTGCACCTCGCGCGGCTCACCCGATTCGATCACGAGCCCGACCGAGGTGCGCAACCCCTTGCGGATCAGGTAGTTGTGCACCGCGGCGGTGGCCAGCAGCGCGGGAATCGGGATCCGGTCCGGACCGACCGCCCGGTCGGAGAGCACGATGATGTTGTAGCCGCCGCGCACCGCCGCCTCGGCGCGGTCGCAGAGGCGGTCGAGGGCGCCCTCCATCGCCTGCGCGCCGGTCTCGGCCGGATAGGTGATGTCGAGGGTCTTGGTGTCGAAGCGGTCCTCGAAATGGCCGATGCAGCGGATCTTCTCCAGGTCCGCATTGGTCAGGATCGGCTGGCGCACCTCGAGGCGCTTCTTGCGCGAGGTGCCCTCGAGGTCGAGGATGTTCGGCCGCGGCCCGATGAACGAGACGAGGCTCATCACGGCCTCCTCGCGGATCGGGTCGATCGGCGGGTTCGTCACCTGCGCGAAGTTCTGCTTGAAGTAGGTGTAGAGGAGCTTCGGCTTGTCGGACAAGGCCGAGAGCGGCGTGTCCGTGCCCATCGAGCCGACCGCCTCCTGGCCGGTCACGGCCATCGGCTGCATCAGCAGCTTGAGGTCCTCCTGGGTGTAGCCGAAGGCCTGCTGGCGATCGAGCAGCGACACGTCGGTGCGCGACTCGCGCGGCTGCACCGGGCGCAGGTCCTCGAGCACGATCTGGGTGCGCTTCAGCCACTCCTTGTAGGGGTGGGCGGCGGCAAGCTCGCTCTTGATCTCCTCGTTGGAGACGATGCGGCCCTTCTCCAGGTCGATCAGCAGCATCCGGCCCGGCTGGAGGCGCCAGGACGACACGATTGTCTCGTCCGGGATCGGCAGCACGCCCATCTCGGAGGCGAGCACGACGAGCCCATCGTCGGTGACGAGGTAGCGGGCGGGGCGCAGGCCGTTGCGGTCGAGGGTGGCGCCGATCTGGCGGCCGTCGGTGAAGCAGAGCGCGGCCGGGCCGTCCCACGGCTCCATCAGGGCGGCGTGGTACTCGTAGAAGGCGCGCTGCTCGTCGCTCATCAGCGGGTTGCCGGCCCAGGCCTCGGGCACCAGCATCATCATGGCGTGGGCGAGCGGGTAGCCGCCCTGGACCAGGAACTCGAGCGCGTTGTCGAAGCAGGCGGTGTCGGACTGGCCCTCGTAGGAGATCGGCCAGAGCTTCGAGATGTCGTTGCCGAACAGCTCCGAATCGACGCTGGCCTGGCGCGCCGCCATCCAGTTCACGTTGCCGCGCAGCGTGTTGATCTCGCCGTTATGCGCCACCATCCGGTAGGGGTGCGACAGGCGCCAGGTCGGGAAGGTGTTGGTGGCGAAGCGCTGGTGCACGAGCGCCAGCGCCGAGACGAAGCGCTCGTCCTTGAGGTCGAGGTAGTAGTGGCCGAGCTGGTTCACCAGCACCATGCCCTTGTAGACGATGGTGCGCGAGGACAGCGAGACCGGATAGAATTCCTTCAGCCGCTCGTCCTTGAGGGTGTAGACGGCGTTCGAGATCACCTTGCGGACGAGGAACAGCCGGCGCTCGAAGGCGTCCTGGTCGGCGCTGGAGGCCGGGCGGCCGATGAAGACCTGGCGGTGGCGCGGCTCGCTCAGCCGCACGCTCTCGCCGAGGTCGCTCGGATCGACCGGCACGTCGCGCCAGCCGAGCAGGCTCAGGCCCTCGTCGGCGATCGCCTTCTCGACGATCGCCTCGACGGTCCTGAAGCCCTCCTCGTCCCGCGGCATGTAGAGCTGGCCGACGCCGTAATGGCCGGCCTCCGGCAGCTTGATGCCGAGGCGCTCGGCCTCCGCCGCGAAAAAGCCGTGCGGGACCTGCACCAGGATGCCGCAGCCGTCGCCCATCTTCGGGTCGGCGCCGACGGCGCCGCGATGGTCGAGGTTCTCCAGGATCTGCAGGCCCTGCTGGACGATGGCGTGGCTCTGGCGGTTGTGCATGTCGGCTATCACGCCGACGCCGCAGGCATCCTTCTCGTTGCCCGGGTTGTAGAGGCCCTGGCGCGCCGGCAGGGCCGGATCGCGCACGACGAGGGCGGGGACCGCCTGCCCGCGGGTGGGGTGCTGGGACTGGTCCGTGCCGCTCATGGTCTGGTCTCCCAAAGTCCGGTCTTCAAGGGCTCGCGGGCGAGCGCGCTGGTTCGTGTCGATGGGGCCGGTGCGCCCCTCCGCGCACGGCCCGGTGAGGGACGTCCTGCCGCAGGGACGGGCACGCCTGCCGCAGAGGCAGGCCCGCCGTTCCGGGCAGGTATACCCGCATCATCGGGCGGGCGAAGTGGCGCGGACGGCCGCAGGGACGCCGCGGAGGCTAAGCGGGTCTCAGGGCAAGGCCGCCGCCTCGTGTTGTTTCAGTCCGCGGGAGGGTCGGTCGCGTCTCGCGAAGGGAGCGCCCGCACCTCGCGAGCGCCCGGCAGGCTGGTGTCAGCCGGCGTGCGCCCGCACCGCCCGAATGGCGGCGCGTTTGGTATCTCGTTTGGCCGTCGTGCAAGCCACAAGCCAGCGCCCTTGCGACCCGGGGGCGCGGGGCCCGACCGGGAAAATGGGACAGCGGTACTGTCCTAACTCGCGGAACCTGCCAGATTTCAACCGCTCCAGCAAGAGGCCATTCCGTCCAGGCTTGTGCTTTTCTTGCGTTTCGCAGGCGGCCTTCGCAACGAAACAACGAAATCGGGTGAGGCCGCGCATCTTTCCCCCGTGGGACGCGGCCGGCAGGACATGAGAGGCATGAGCCGGCGCGCCTCGCCGAGGCCGGTTCGCCCGGCCATGATGGCGGGGAGCACGATCGAGGGACTTGTAAGCCGATGAACTTCGCGAGCGACAACGTGGTGGGGGCGAGCGCGCCAGTCCTGGAGGCGATCGTACGCCACAATGGCGGGGCGATGCCGGCCTACGGCGCCGATCCGCTGACGCTCGGGCTCACCCCGCGCTTCCGCGCCCTGTTCGATCATCACGACCTCGCGGTGTTCCCGGTCGCCACCGGCACCGCGGCCAATGCGCTGGCGCTCTCCGTGATGGTGCCGCCCTTCGGCCTCTGCCTGTGCCACGAGGAGGCGCACGTGATGGAGGACGAGTGCGGCGCGCCGGAATTCTACACCCACGGCGCCAAGCTGCACGGCCTCCCCGGCACCGGCAGCAAGATCGCGCCCGACACCCTCGACGGGTTCCTCAGCGGCCTGACCCGGCACGTGAAGCAGATGCCGCCTCGCGCTCTCACCCTGTCGCAGCTCACCGAGAGCGGGCAGGCCTATACGGTCGAGGAGATCTCAGGCCTCTCCCGCATCGCCCATGCCCACGGTCTCACCGTCCACATGGACGGGGCGCGCTTCGCCAACGCGCTCCAGGCCCTCGGCTGCTCTCCGGCCGAGATGACATGGCGGGCCGGCATCGACGTCCTCTCGTTCGGAGCGAGCAAGAACGGCGCGCTCGCCGCCGAAGCGATCGTGGTCTTCCGCCCCGACCTCGCCGAGACGCTGGAATTCCGCCGCAAGCGCGCCGGCCACATCCTGTCGAAGGGCCGCTTCCTCGCCGCCCAGCTCGACGCCTACCTGGCCGACGATCACTGGCTGACGAACGCCGCCCACGCCAACCGGATGGCGGCCCGCCTCGCCGCAGGCCTCTCCGAGATCCCGGGCGTGCGCCTGGCCTGGCCGGTCCAGGGCAACGAGCTCTTCCCGATCCTGCCGGCCGGGCTCGACGCGGCCCTGCGCCGGGGCGGCGCGGTCTATTACGACTGGACGAGCCGCAGCCTGCCTGCGGGCGAGGCCGTGCGTGAGGACGAGCGGATGATCCGCTTGATCACCGCCTTCTCGACCACCGAGGCGGAGGTGGAGGAGTTCTTGGCGTTGGCGCGGCGGGTGGGGTGACAAGGTTGCCGCTCGGTCCATCCGAAGCAAAGTAAAACGCAACTCTCCTCTCTCGTGTGGGCTATCGGACTCACATTTGGACCATTGAAATCCGACCTATTGCGAATACAAACACCTCCCTCCCCAGTTGGTCCCAGCCTTGTGGGGAGGAGAGGCGCGCAATCTTTGAGGAAAAACAACACTCAGATCGAGATATGTGAATGCAAAAGAGCAGATCCCGATCATATCGCAATTCATTATTGCTATTTTTGTTTAATTTTACAATATCTTCTGCATCGAAACGGCGTTAGCTTGGTCCAAGTCTACTTTAATGTGCTGAATTTCTCAATAAATATTGGCGATTTATTTATCAAAAACGGACTCTGCCGCTGGGTGAACACCGACAAAAATCGTTAAGACTAACGCTTTAAAACCGGAGCCCTCGGTTCGGGGGGAAAGGCCATGTCCCGTCTTGTTGTGTATGCACTATCAGCAGCACTCGGACTTACCTGGTCGAGTTTCGCGATCGCGATCGATCTGACCGATCCGCAGCCGGCAGCGGAATGGAACGTGACGGTCAATGGGAAGGTGACGGTGTCCCCATCCTACCCCGGCGCAAAGACCCTGACCGTGCTGCCGTATCCGACGCTCGGCCTGCGGGATGCCGGCACGCCCGCCACCTTCGCGGCGCCCGATGACAACGTCAGCTTGGCCTTGTTTGACAACGGGTGGCTGAAGGCGGGACCGGCGCTCAAGTTTATCGGCGCGCGCAATGCGCGAGACAATCACGAATTGCTGGGGTTGGCGAACGTACCCTGGAGCATCGAAGCGGGTGCCTTCATCGAACTCTACCCGCTGAAGCAGGTGCGGACCCGGATCGAGGTCCGCGAGGGCTTCCACGGCTATTCGGGCCTCTACGCCGACTTTGGTGCTGATTGGATCCAGCCATGGGGGCAATGGCAGTTCTCCTTCGGGCCACGGCTTGCGCTTGCCGGGAGTGGCTTCATGAACGCTTACTTCTCTGTCTCCGCTGCAGAGGCTGAAGCCAACGGCGCGATCACGCCGTTCAAGGCGTCCGGCGGCTTGGTGTCGATCGGTGCGGCAGGAGCGGCGACGTATCGCTGGTCGCCGAGCTTCGCCATGACGGGCTGGCTTCGCTACGATCGGCTGCAACATGACGCCGCGGCCAGTCCGATCGTGTCAAAGCTTGGATCACGCGATCAATTCAGTTTCGGTTTGACCGCTTCTTATTCATTCATTACGGAAAAATTGTTCTGATTATCGACAGATCCAGATAGAATGTGTCAACGGCAGGTACTCGATCCCGCCGTGCAGTGGACTGACGACCAAGGTTCACATGGCCAACACTGCGCGCGAGCGACCGCTCACGCAGATCCTCGCCCCGGCCAGCGCGGAGATGCGCCGCCGGCCCCGGCGCTGCTCGACTGCCTCTCGCCCCGCCGGGAGCTCGCCGACGAAGCCTCTGACAGAAAATGCGGCGAAATCGATGATCGAGAGCAATGTCCGATTGCAACGCGATCGGACATTGCTCCAGCCCACACGGGAGGGGGGATCCCGCGCTCGACTGCTATCCGACAGCGGATGCGTCTCACACCGCCCCTTCCTCCCCCGGCGGCGTGACCCGCGGGCGCTCGTGGTAGAGCAGGTACAGCCCCGAGGCCGCCACCACCGCGCCGCCGATCACGGTCCAGTGGTCCGGCAGGTGGCCGAAGATCAGGAAGCCGAGAAGCACCGCCCAGAGCAGGTGGGCATAGGCGAAGGGCGCGAGCGTCGAGGCCGGGGCGCGGCGATGGGCCAGGATGAGGAGCCAATGCCCGAGCGCCCCGAAGAACCCGACCGAGAGGATGCCGAGCCAAATCGAGGGGGTGCTCGGCGTCTCCCACAGGACGGGCAGGAACGGCGCGGTCAGCACCGAGCCGACGAGGCCGGTATAGAACATCGTGGTCTCGGGCGGATCGTGGGCGGCGAGCATCCGCGTCACCACGATGTAGACCCCGTTGACGAGGGCGGTCACCACCGCGAGCAATGCCGCCGGGTGCATGCCCGAGACGCCCGGCCGGCTCACCACCAGCACCCCCGAGAACCCGACCAGCACCGCGGCCGTCCGCCGCCAGCCGACCCGCTCGCCGAGCAAGGGACCGGCGATCAGCGCCACCACCAGCGGCGAGGCGAAGGTGATCGAGGTCACCTGCGCCAGCGGCAGATAGCGGAGCGCCACGAACGAGCACATCGTGGCGGTCACCAGGCACAGGGAGCGCAAGACCTGCAGCCCGGGCCTGCGCGTGCGCATCAGGCCGACGATGTCGCGCCGCGCGGCCAGGAAGGCCGCCACGATCACGAAGCTGACGAGGTAGCGCACGGCGACGATCAGCATCGGGCTCATCGTTCCGCTCAGGAACTTCGCCGAGGCGTCGATCGAGGCGAAGCCCGCCACCGCACTCACCATCAGGGCGATGCCGATGAGGGTCTCCCGCTGGCCGATCTCCCGCTGGCCGATCTCCCGCTGGCCTCTGCCGCCGCGCATGCTGCCTCCCTCCCTCATCGCCGTCTCTTGACTTAGAATGGAACTGAGTTCAAATCCAGAACTGCGTTCCAGATTTGAGGGCGCGAGACTCGAGCACGAGAGATGGCCGGCTCCCTGCTGCGACGCGCCCTGGACGTGGTGGAACTCCTCGCGAACCATCCGCGCGGGCTGCCGCTCCAGACCGTCGCCGACACGCTGGATATCCCGAAGAGCGGCGCCCACCGGCTCCTGGCCGAGCTCTCCGAGCACGCCTACGTCGTGCAGGACGCAGAGACCGGCCGCTACCTCCTCACCACCAAGTTCGCGACGCTGGGCCTCAAGCATCTCTCGCGCACCGGCGTCGTCGACATCGCCCAGTCGGTGCTCAACCGGCTGGCGGACCTGAGCGGCGAGCTGGCGCGGCTCGCGGTGGTCGATTACCCGCGCCTCGTGTGGGTGGCGAAGGCGCAAGGCGCCCGCTCCGGCCTGCGCTACGACGGCGACATGGGCACCGAGGCGCGGCTCTCCACCAGCTCGACCGGCATCGCGTGGCTGGCGAGCCTCACGGACGAGGAGGCCTTGGGCCTCGTGATGCGCCAGGGCCTCAGGCCACCCGAGGAATGCGGCCCCAACGCCCCCCGCACGGTCGCCGCCCTGATGGTGCTGGTGAACGAGGCCCGCGCCCGCGGCTATGCCTGGGTGCAGGACACCAACACGCCGGGCGCCGCCGCGATGGCGGCCAACATCGTGCATCCGCAGACCGGCCGGGCGATCGGCAACCTCAGCGTCGCCGGGCCGAGCCTGCGCCTCGGGGAAGCGCAGCGCGACGCCATCGCGCCGGAGCTGCTCGCCGCCGCCGCCGACCTGTCCTCGGTCGGCGCCTTCTCCGAGTATCTCGGGGCGCTCGGCGGCCGGACGCCGGCGATGTCCTGACCCGAAATGGCCCGGGCCGCGGGACGGTGGTAAGTCCTGCAGGCGCGTCGAACGACCGGGCCGCCAAGAGCCACCGAGGTTCAATGAGCCACCGAGGTTCAATGAGCCACCGAGGATCACTCCTCGCACGACCCGCCTCCGAAAGGAGCGCACAGGAGGAAGCGATGACCCACGCCGACAGCGAGTTCCTGCAGAGGGACCGCTCGATCCACCCGCCGGCCTTCACGCCGGACTACAAGACAAGCGTCCTGCGGTCGCCGCGGCGGGCGATGATCTCGCTGCAATCCTCCCTGTCTGAGGTGACCGGCCCGGCCTTCGGGCATTCGGAGCTCGGCCCGCTCGACAACGACCTGATCCTCAACTACGCCCGCGAGGGCGAGCCGATCGGCGAGCGGATCTTCGTCCACGGCCATGTCCGCGACGAGAACGGGCGGGGCATCCCCCATACCCTGGTCGAGTTCTGGCAGGCCAATGCGGGCGGGCGCTACCGCCACCGCAACGACCGCTACCTCGCGCCGATCGACCCGAATTTCGGCGGCTGCGGCCGGGCGATCACCGACGAGAACGGGTTCTACTACTTCCGCACGATCAAGCCCGGGCCCTATCCCTGGCGCAACAACCTCAATTCCTGGCGCCCGGCCCATATCCATTTCTCGGTATTCGGCTCCGGCTTCGCCCAGCGCCTCATCACCCAGATGTATTTCGAGGGCGACCCGCTGATCTGGCGCGACCCGATGGTGCTCGGCATCCCGGACCGCTCGGCGGCCGAGCGGCTGATCGCCCCCCTCGATCTCGGCGCCGCGGTGCCCCTCGACATGCTCGCCTACAAGTTCGACATCGTGCTGCGCGGACGCCAGCAGACGCTGTTCGAGAACAAGCTCCAGGGGAACTGAGACGATGGTCCAGCCGCTTCCCGTCCGTCTCCAGGAGACGCCGTCCCAGACCGCGGGCCCCTACGTCCATATCGGGCTGATCCCGCACCAGGCCGGCTTCGATATCTTCGAGACCAACTTCACCAACGTTCTGGCCGGTCCCGACACGAAGGGCGAGCGCATCCGCATCGAGGGCCGGGTCTTCGATGGCGCCGGCGTCCCGGTGCGCGACGTGCTGGTCGAGATCTGGCAGGCCAACGCCGCCGGCCGCTACAACCACCCGGCCGACCGCCAGGAGGGCAAGCCCCTCGACGAGAGCTTTCGGGGGTGGGGCCGCACCGGTTCCGACTTCGAGACCGGCATCTGGCACTTCGAGACGGTGAAGCCCGGCCCGGTCGTCGGGCGGAAAGGGCATCGCCCGATGGCGCCGCACATCAATCTCTGGATCGCCGCCCGCGGCATCAATATCGGCCTCCAGACCCGGCTCTATTTCGCCGACGAGGCCGAGGCCAATGCCGACGACCCGGTGCTGAACCTCGTCGAGCGCGGCCAGCAGCGCGACAGCCTGCTCGCCAAGCGCGAGGAGCGGAACGGCAAGACCGTCTACGTCTTCGACATCACTCTCCAAGGGCCGAACGAGACCGTCTTCTTCGACGTGTGATTGGTCCCCCAAGCAAGAACCAGGAGAACGCCATGAATCCCGTCGTCATCGCGGTCGCGATCACCGGCTCGGTGCCGCGCAAGAAGGACAACCCGGCGGTGCCCACCACCGTCGCCGAGCAGATCGAGTCGACCCACCAGGCCTTCGAGGCCGGCGCGACCCTCGTCCACATCCATGTCCGCAACGACGACGAGTCGCCCTCCTCGGACCCCGACAAGTTCGCGGCCGTCCAGGAGGGCGTGCGCAAGCACTGCCCCGGCATGATCGTGCAGTTCTCGACCGGCGGCCGCGGCCGTGACCCGAGCGCGCGCGGCCTCTCGCTGGTGCATCGGCCCGACATGGCCTCGCTCTCGACCGGCTCGGTCAACTTCCCGAGCATCGTCTACGAGAACCACGCGACCCTGGTGAACGACCTCGCCGGTTCGATGCACAAGCACGGCATCCGGCCCGAGATCGAGATCTTCGACCTGTCGCACATCCACGGCGCCAGGCGGCTGATCGAGGAAGGACTGATGGACGCCCATCCGCACGTGCAGTTCGTGATGGGCGTGAAGAACGCGATGCCGGCCGACGAGCACCTGCTCGACATCCTGCTCGCCGAGACCCGCCGGGTGATCCCGGGCGCGACCTGGACCGCCGCCGGCATCGGCCGGGAGCAGGCCCGCGTCATGGGCTGGGCGCTGGCCCGCGGGGCGGATGCGGTGCGCACCGGCCTCGAGGACAATATCCGGGTGACCAAGGATCGCCTGGCGGCGAGCAATGCCGAGCTGGTCTCGCTGGCCGCCGAGATGGTGACCCGCCACAACCGCCGCGTCGCGACGCCGGCGGAGGCGCGCGCCCTCCTCCACCTGAAGCCCGCGGCCTGACCCGATGACGCTCTCGGCCCTCGACTCCGCCCTGCTCGGACCCCTCTTCGCCACGGACGCGATGCGCGCCGTCTTCGCCGACGAGGCCCGGGTGGCGGCGATGCTGCGGGCCGAGGCGGCCCTCGCCCGGGCGCAAGCGGAGGCCGGCCTGGTGCCGGCCTCCCTCGCCCCCGCCATCGAGGGCATCGCCCCGAAGGCGCTCGATCCGGCGGCCCTCGGCCGGCGCACCGCCGTGTCGGGCGTGCCGGTGATTCCGTTCGTCAAGGCGGTGCAGGGCGCGCTCCCGCCTGAGCTGGAGCCCGCCTTCCACAAGGCCACCACCACCCAGGACATCGCCGACACCGCCCTGGTGCTCCAGATCCGCGACGCCCTCGACCTCGTTGCGGGGGACCTGCGGGCGATCCTCGAGGGGCTGTCGGGCCTGGCTCGCCACCATCGCGAGACGCCCTGCGTCGGGCGCACCTACGGCCAGCACGCCGCGCCCGTCACCTTCGGCTTCAAGGCGGCGATCTGGGCGCTCGGCATCGCCGAGGTGGCGGCCCTGCTGCCATCCTTGCGCGATCGGGTGCTGACCGCGTCGCTCGGCGGCCCGGTCGGCACGCTCGCCGGCCTCGGCGAGACGGCGGAGGCGGTGGGCGACGGCTTTGCGTCGGCCCTCGGCCTGCATCCGGACCTCGCGCCCTGGCATACCCGCCGCGCCCGCATGGCCGAGACCGGCACGTGGCTCGCCCTGCTGATGGGGGCGCTCGCCAAGTTCGCCACCGACGTCGCGCATCTCGCCACCACCGAGGTCGGGGAGGTGGCCGAGCCCTACGTGCCCGGCCGCGGCGGCTCCTCGGCGATGCCGCACAAGCGCAACCCCGTCTCCTCGACGGTGATCCTCTCCGCCTTCGGTGCCGCCAAGGGCGTGAGCCTCACCCTCCTCGACGGGATGGCGGCGGCCCACGAGCGCCCGGCCGGTGCCTGGCACGCCGAATGGCACGCCCTGCCGACCCTGTTCGGCCTCGCCTCCGGCGCACTTCGCGAGGCGCGCGGCCTCGCCCAGGGGCTGGTGCCGGATCCGGCGCGGATGCAGCGCAACCTCGACCTGACGCAAGGGCTCCTCTTCGCCGATGCCGCCGCGAGCCGCCTCGGGCCCGTCCTCGGCGCCAAGGCGGCCCACGCCCTGGTGGAGGAGGCCGCCGGCTCTGTCCGCGACGGCAAGGGCTCGCTCCAGGAGGTCCTGCGGGCCCGGCCCGAGGTGGCGGGCGCCGATCTCGATGCCGCGTTCGATCTCAGCCCCGCCATCGGCGCCGGGGCCCGCACTGCCGACCGGGCGCTGGCGGAAGTCTCGCGCCTCGCCGCCTTCCTGCACTCCGCTTGATCATCATCCGCTGACCGAGGTTCCCATGCCCCAGATCGAGGCCAACGGTACCGTTCTGAACTACGAGCTCTCCGGCCCGAGCGGCGCGCCGGTGGTGGTGTTTTCCAATTCGCTCGGCACCTCGCTGGCGATGTGGGACCCGCTGGTGCCGTACTTGCGCGGCCGCTATCGCGTGCTGCGCTACGACACGCGCGGCCACGGCGCCTCGCAGGTGCGCGACCAGCGCATCGAGGTCGAGGACCTGGCCGAGGACCTGATCGGCCTCCTCGACGCGCTCGCCATTCCCCGCGCCCACGTGGTCGGCCTGTCGCTCGGCGGCATGACCGGCCAGGCGGCGGCGAGCCGCCATCCCGACCGGGTGATCAGCCTGACCCTGATGGCCACCGCCGCCTTCATGCCGAGCGAGGCGTCGTGGAACGAGCGCGCCGAGCTGGTGCGTGCGAAGGGCACGGCGGCCATCGTCGAGGCGACGATGACCCGCTGGTTCACGCCCGACTTCCCCGCCTCCAACCCCGACGCGGTGGCGCCGGTGCGCGGGCAGTTCACCGGCACCGATGCGGCCGGCTATGCGGTCTGCTGCAACGCCATCGGCCGCATGGACCTGCGCCCGTTCCTCGATCGCATCACCGCCCCGACCCTGGTGATCGCCGGGCGCGACGACCCGGCGACGCCCCCCGCCATGGCGCAGGAGATCTGCGACGGCATCCGCCACGCCGAACTGGTGGTGCTGCCGAACGCCGCCCATCTCCTCGCCGTCGAGCAGCCGGCGGCCACCGCCGCCCACCTCCTCGGCTTCCTCGACCGGCACCGCGAGGCGCCGGACACGGCCACCGGCGCGGTGACGTTCGAGGCGGGGCTCACCAACCGCAAGAGCGTGCTGGGCGACGCCCATGTCGAGCGCTCGCTGGCCGCGGCCGGCGGTTTCGCCGGGCCGTGGCAGGACTTCATCACCCGCACCGCCTGGGGCGAGGTCTGGGGCGATCCGCGAATCCCGTGGAAGACCCGCTCCTTCGTCACGCTCGCCATGATGGTGGCGCTCGGCCGCGAGGAGGAGTTCAAGCTCCATGTCCGCCCGGCCCTGCGCAACGGCGTCACGGTTCCCGAATTGCAGGCGCTGCTGATCCAGACCGCGATCTATGCCGGCGTGCCGGCGGCGAACGGCGCCTTCCGCTGGGCCCGCGAGGTCCTGGGCGACGAACTCGCCTGAATTCGCGACGAGGTGGCCTGAGACGGGCCAGGATCTCGCCTGAGCCGATGCGCCAGGGCGGCCAGGATGGTAGAGCAGGCGCCATCCCGCCGCCCTAGTTGTTAGATCATGGACGCCGTCACGCCCCGCCCCTCCCGCACCAAGGATCCCGAGCGGACCAAGGCCGACATCCTGGCGGTCGCGACGGAGGAGTTCGCCGCCTTCGGGCTCAGCGGTGCGCGGGTGGATGCCATCGCGGAGCGCACCCGCACCTCGAAGCGGATGATCTACTATTACTTCGGCAGCAAGGAAGGCCTGTACCTCGCGGTGCTGGAGAAGGCCTACGCCGACATCCGGCAGGTCGAGGCCGATCTCGACCTCGGCAACCTACGCCCGGCCGAGGCGATCCGCCGGCTCGTCGAGTTCACCTTCGAGTACGACGCGGCCCATCCGGACTTCATCCGCCTCGTCACGATCGAGAACATCCACCGGGCCGAGCACCTGTCGGGCTCGGAGACGATCCGCGGGCTCAATCTCGGGGTGATCCAGACCATCACCGACATCATCGCCCGCGGGCAAGCCGAGGGCGCCTTCCGGGCCGACGTCGATCCCCTCGACGTGCACCTGATGATCAGCGCGCTCTGCTTCTTCCGGGTCTCGAACCGCCACACCTTCGGGGCGATCTTTTCCGTCGATCTCGACGCGCCGGGCTTGCGCGCCCGCCACAAGCGGATGGTCGGCGACGCGGTGATCGGGATGCTGGCTCTGCGCTGATCCGGCCGGGAACCGGACCCGCCGCAAGCCGATTACTCTCCCAAGACTACCCGCCATCTTTCGGAGGAGAGCCCGATGACCAGGGGCACCAGCCGCCTGATCCTGCTCGCCGTCCTGGCCGCCTCGCCGGTCCTGGCGCAGGTCACGGACACGCCGCAGCGCAGCCGCGAGCAGACCCCCAACATGCCGCCACCCCACGAAACCCTGCCCGAGCGCGTCCGCCCGGCAGACCCGGACTCGACCGGCACCGTGCGGCCGAGCGCGCCGGCGCCGGACCCGAAGACCAGCGACGGGGTGCTGCGGCCGCAGAAGGGGTGAGAGATCAAGAACCTGTCTTGATCCACCCCCGTCAGACCCGTCTCCCTCCGCGTCATCCCGGGCTCGCCAAAGGCG
>JAEWKL010000743.1 GCA_023386115.1 Pseudomonadota bacterium | reverse complement strand
GGGGATCCGCGCCGGGGCGGCCGGGATGCGGCTCGCCGGCTCCGCCGCGGGCCCGCCGGGAGATGCCGCGGGCTGGGCGAGGGGCATCGCAGGTTCGACAGGACGCGCCGCGGGCTCGCGCGGGAGGGCCGCAGCCTTGCTCATCCGCATCGCGGGCTCGGCCAGGACGTCCACGCGCGCAGGCGCAGGTTCCGGCGCCGCAGCCGGTCCCAGCGGGGAGTTCTGCCCCTGCGGGGATCCGGCATCCGGGCGCAACGTCCATTCGCGCAGGTGCAGCCAGTAGAAATAGGCCACCAGCGAGGCCACCATGACGCAGGCGATCCACAGGGCCAGCAGCAGGCCGGCGGGCAGGCGGCCGTTCAGCTCGCGCATGAGCCCGAGGGCGAAGGCGGTGTACCAGGACACGCCGGAGACCGCGCCGGAGACCAGGAAGACGCCGGTGCGCATGCCCGAGACGCCGTCGAGCATCGGCCGGCCGATGTCGCGCAGCACGCCCGGCAGCACGACGGCGTGGATCACGAGGCCGTTGATGGTGAGCGCCAGTACCACCACGATCTTGGCCCAGAGCTTCGGGTTGTCGAACTTCTCCGGCGATTCCAGCGCGTAGACGGCGAGGAAGCCGAGCCCCGAGAGCCAGAGCAGGCCGAGGCCGACCGTGACGACCTTGCTGACGAAGAGGAAGATGCGGGCGACCTCGCCCGGCAGGCTGCCCCAGCGCATCCAGCGCAGGATCCAGAAGTCGAGCATCGTGGCGCCGCCGAGGCCGAAGGACAGGCCGAGGAGGTGCAGGGCGACGAGGAGCGTCAGCACGCGGATCGGCGGGAACGGCGCCGGCATCGCCACCATCAGCGGCTCGGCGGCGAGCGCACCCCCGCCGCGGTCGACGAGGCACGCGAGCGAGAGCCCCGCGACCGCCAGCCCCACGCTCCGTTGGCTGCGCCGGCGGCGTCCACCGGCGCGGGCCGAGTGTCCGGCTGAGCGGTTCATGCGTCTCCCCTGCCCTTTCCCGAACAGAGCCCCCAACCCAAAGAACCCCTGCCCCAAGGCCTCGCGGTCCCGAGCGCAGATCCTGGCCTGAATTGGATAACAAATCACGACTTGCTCGGCGCTCCGCCCTTCCGTCAGCACCGGCAGTGAGGGCTTCTTTACGAAGAGACGGCACCTTGACGCGCCGATCGTCCATTCGCCCCGAGGCCGCACGATGCTGATCGCAACCAAACCGGATTGTGGAGAACGGCGAGAGCCCCGGCGAGAGATCCGATCCCAGGACTGGAGCGGAGGTCAGGCCGGGTTCTCCCTGGTCGAGATGCTGGTCGTCCTGGCGATCATCGGCATGATCGCCACCATGGTGACGCCGCAGGTGCTGGGTTATCTCGGCCGCGCCAAAGGTGAGACGGCGCGCATCCAGGTCAAGAACATCGCCCAGGCGGTCGAGCTCTACTACCTCGACCTCGGCGCCTACCCGACCTCCCAGCAGGGCCTGCAGGCCCTGGTGCAGCCGACCGGCCCGGGCTGGCGCGGCCCCTATGTGCGAGACGCCCGCGGCCTCACCGATCCATGGGGCCATGCCTATCTGTACCGCTCCCCGGGTGCCGCCGGCACTCCGTTCGAGGTCTACAGCCTCGGCGCCGACGGCAAGGTCGGCGGCAGCGGCGACCAGGCCGACGTCGCGAGCAACTGATGGCATCTCCGCGCGACCGTCGCACGACGTGGGGCCGTCCCGGTCGCCCGACGATCGCGCAGGCCGTTCGGGCTGAGCGCACCTCACGAAACTCCCGCTGCGCTGACGCCGCCACAGCGGGCGGCGACGGTGACCGGGAGTGTCGTGAGAGACACTGAGCCGGCGCCTTCGAACAAGTCCGTTCGAAGGCGCTGCGGCATCACGGCAGTCGATCGGTCGTGTCCGACAGCCCGGTGCCGGCTCGGCCCGGTGCTGCCCGGTCATCGCTGCGATCGGACGCCCCGGTTTTCGGATGATCATCCTGGTTGACGTGGTGCCGCGATGCCGAGCGGGCGCAGCATCGCTCCGTCATGCTGCACGCGGCGGCTGCATGTTCGTAGGGCGGCCGTTGCCGCAAACCGGCCTTCACGGCCTTCTCAACTCCTGATTAACCATAACTCCCCTAACGTTCGTGCCATCGGCGGGTGGGCCATGGGGACGGCGGGGCGATGATCAGAGGTGGGCCTGTCCTAGCCCTGGCGCTCGCCTGCGGCTGGCCGCTGACCGCCCGTGGCGCGGAGCCCGTCGGGCATGGCGGAGGAGTTGGCGGAGGAGTTGGCGGAGCGCGGGACACCGGCGCCCTGGTCCTGCGCGGCGACGACCGCCTGATCGGCGGCGAGGCTCCGGTCCGGGAGCCGATCGCGGGCGGCCCGGTGAGCCTCAACCTCGTCGAGGTGCCGCTGCCGGTGGCCGCCAAGGCGGTCTTCGCCGACACGTTCGGCTGGGGCTACAGCCTGGACGAGCGCGCCTCCGGCACCATGACCCTGCAGACCGGCGGGCCGGTGAGCCGCGAGGCGCTGCTGCGGATGGTCGAGACCGCGCTGGCGAGCCGCGGGCTGTCCCTGCGCCGCTCCGGCCGTAGCGTCCAGATCGTGCCCGCGGGCGCCGCGTCCGAGGTCCGGCCGGTCCAGGGCGTGGGCGGCGCGTCGGGCGCGGTCGCGGTGCCGCTGCGCTGGATCTCGGCCGCCGAGATGCAGGCGATCCTCGGT
>JAEWKL010000609.1 GCA_023386115.1 Pseudomonadota bacterium | reverse complement strand
GAGCGGGCCGCCCTCGACCGGCGGCAGGGGCGGCGCGGCGGGCGCCGCCTCCCCTGTCGGTGCTGCAGCCGTCCGCAGGCGCTGCTCGGCATGGGCCGGCTCGGGCGCATCCCGCTCCCAAGAAGAGGGCAGGTCCCGGGCCGGGGCGGCGTCGGCCACCGTGCCAGCCAGGATGGTGCGGGCGATGAGCGCGTCCGAGACCGTCACGCGGCGATCCCCCGTCGATCCTGCCGGGAGGTCATCAGCGGCTGGATCCTCGTGCCGAAGACGTCCAGGCCGGTGAGGAAGTCGTCGAAGGTCAGCATGATGCCCTTGACCCCCGGCACCGAAGCCGCCTCGTCGAGCATCCGCGCCACCTTGGCGTAGGAGCCGACGAGAGTTCCCATGTTGAAGTTCACCGCGCCCTCGGGAAGGTTCATCCAGGTCGCGGTCGAATCGGCGGACGCGTTCTTGTCCTGGGTGCTCTGGTCGAGCATCCAGGCCAGGGCCGCGACGTCCGCGCCCTGGCGGTAGGCCATCCAGCGTTCTTCCGCCGCCGCGTCGGTCTCGTCGGCGATCACCATCATCAGCACGTAGGAGCCGACGTCGCGGCCGGTCTTCGCCGTCGCCTCGATCAGCCGGGCGCAGGTCGGCGCGCAGGCTTTCGGCGTGTTGAGGCCGGTGCCGAGGACGAAGTTGTAGTCGGCGTATTGCGCGGCGAATTCCATGCCGCGCCCGCTCTGGCCGGCGGCGACGATCGGGATCGGGCCCGACGGCGCGGGCTTCATCATGCAGCCCTCCATCCGGAAATGCTCGCCCTGGAAGTCCGACGATCCGGTCTCCCACAGCTCCTTCATCACCCGGACGTACTCGGTGGAGTAGTCGTAGCGGTAGCCGAAATAGTCGTCACCGGGCCACAGGCCCATCTGGGCGTACTCGGCCTTCTGCCAGCCGGAGACGATGTTCACCCCGAAGCGGCCGGGGGCGATCGAATCGATCGTGGTCGCCATCCGGGCGACGAGGGCCGGCGGCAGGGTCAGCACCGCGGTCGAGGCGAACAGCGGATCCGCTCCGTCACCGCCGCGAGGCCGGCCATCAGCGTGAAGGATTCGAGGTTGTAGTCCCAGAACTCGGTCTTGCCGCCAAAGCCATGCAGCTTGATCATCGAGAGGGCGAAATCGAGCCCGTGCGCTTCCGCCTTCTGCACGATCGCCTTGTTGAGGGCGAAGCTCGGCTTGTATTGCGGGGCCGCCTCCGAGATCAGCCAGCCGTTGTTGCCGATCGGGATGAACACGCCGACATCCATGCGCGAAGCTCCGGGTTCCGGTGGGCGGCCGGGGGCCGTCCGAAGGGCTTTGCAGGATCGGGGCCGTTTTCAGGTGGATCTCATCGTCCCCGCCGCGCCGTCAGCACCGAGGCCCCCAGAACCGCCAAGCTCACCGCCCCGATCAAGAGGGTCGAGATCGCGTTGATCTCCGGGGTCACGCCGAGGCGGACCTGGCTGTAGAGGCGCATCGGCAGGGTGGTGGCGCCTGGCCCCGAGACGAAGCTCGCGATCACGAGGTCGTCCATCGACAGGGTGAAGGCGAGGAGGAAGCCGGCGATCACGGCCGGCGCGATCAGCGGCAGGGTCACGGTGCGAAACACCGTGACGGGCGACGCACCCAGATCGGCGGCGGCTTCGAGCAGCGAGCGGTCGAGGTGGCGCAGGCGGGCCTGCACCACGACGGCGACGAAGCACAGCGTGAAGGTCGCGTGGGCGATCACGATCGTCCAGAAGCCGCGGGGAATCCCGAGGCCGACGAAGAGCAGCAGCAGCGACAGGCCGGTGATCACCTCCGGCATCACCATCGGGGCGTAGACGAGCCCGGTGAGGAGCGGCCGGCCGGGGAAGCGCCGGCGCCCGTCGAGCGCCAGAGCCGCCAGCGTGCCGAGCAAAGTCGCGAGGCCCGCCGAGGCGAGCGCCACCTTGAGGGTGACGAGGGCGGAGTCGACCAGCGGCCCGTTGTCGAGGAGGCCGGCATACCAGCGGGTCGAGAACCCGGCCCAGACCGTGACGAGGCGCGACGCGTTGAACGAGTAGACGACCAGCAGCAGGATCGGCCCGTACAGGAAGGCCAACCCGAGGCCGAGCGCGGCCCAGGCGAGCGGGTGGGCGCGGTGCATCTACGGGCGCTCCAGGCGGCGGGACTCGGCCTCGCGGAAGAGCACCACCGGGCCTGCCACGATGACGAGCAGCACCACCGCCACCGCCGAGGCGAGCGGCCAGTCGCGGTTGGAGAAGAACTCGCTCCACAGCACCCGCCCGAGCATCAGGGTGTCGGGTCCGCCGAGGAGGTCCGGGATGATGAACTCGCCGGTGATCGGGATGAAGCACAGGAGCGCGCCGGCGACGAGGCCGGGCAGCGACAGCGGCAGGGTCACGGTGCGGAACGCGGAAAGCCGGCTCGCCCCGAGGTCGCGGGCGGCCTCGATCAGGCCGCGGTCGAGGCGCTCCAGCACCGCGTAGAGCGGCAGCACCATGAACGGCAGGTAGGCATAGACCACCCCGATCATCACCGCCGCCGGGGTGTTGAGGATCTCGATGGGCTTGGCAATCAGCCCGAGCGCCAGGAGCGCCTGGTTGAGGAGACCGTCACTTTTCAGGATCGCGATCCAGGCGTAGACCCGGATCAGGAAGCTCGTCCAGAACGGGATCACCATCAGGGCGACGAGGAGCGGCTGCCAGGCCTTCGGCGCCCGCGCCATGGCATAGGCGATCGGGTACCCGACGAGGATCAGCAGCCCGGTCGCGGACAAGGCCACGGCGAGCGAGGTCAGGCCCGCCTCGAGATAGAGCGGATCGGCGATGAGGGTCCGGTAATTCTCGAAGTCGAGGGCGGCGAGCACGTCGGCCCAAGCAGCGAGCCCCGCATCCCAGTCGAGCACCGGCGTGTAGGGCGGCAGGGCCGTGGCCGGGTCCGACAGGCTGATCTTGACGACGACGAGGAACGGGAGGCCGAAGAAGGCGAGGAGCCAGAGGAGCGGGACCGCCGGCAGGCGCAAGGACCGCAGGGACTCGCGCAGGCGCGCCCTCATGCGGCCTCCGCCGGTAGCAGCGAGGCGGTTTCCGGCGCGAAGCCGAGGTGCACCGGTGCGCCGACGGCCGGCCCGGCGCCGGGAGGCCCGGAGGCGCGCAGCACCCGCCCATCGGCGAGGCCGACCCGGTAGAGGATCTTTTCGCCGAGATAGGTCGCGTCGAGGAGCGTGCCGGCCAATCCCTCGTTCCCGCCCTCTCCGGCGAGCCGGAGCCGCTCGGGCCGCAGGGCGAGCCGGCCCGGGGCGCCCTGCGGCCCGGCGCCGTGATGGTCGAAGGCTTGGAGACGCCCGAGCGGCGTGTCGAACCCGCGCAGGGACCCGGCGCCGCCCTCCCCGAGCCGGCCCTCGATCAGGTTCACGTCGCCCAGGAGCCCGGCGACATAGCGGGTGGCCGGGCGCTCGTAGAGCTCGGCGGCCGGTCCGACCTGGACCAGCCGGCCCGCCGCCATCACGCCGATGCGGTCGGCGAGCACCATCGCCTCGGCGGGGTCGTGGGTGACGACCACGAAGGTGGTGCCGAGCCGGCGCTGCAGCGCCCGCAGCTCGGCCTGCGTCTCCTCCCGCAAGGCGCGGTCGAGGGCACCGAGCGGCTCATCGAGGAGCAGCACCCGGGGCCGCTTGGCGAGAGCCCGGGCGAGCGCCACCCGCTGGCGCTGGCCGCCGGAGAGCTGGTCGGGCCGGCGGGCGGCCAGGTGGTCGAGCTGGACGAGCCGCAGCATCTCGGCGACCCGGGCGGCGATCTCGCGCCTGGGCAGACCCTCCCGCTCCAGCCCGTAGGCGACGTTCCCCGCCACGTCCCGGTGCGGAAACAGGGCGTAGGACTGGAACATCATGTTGACCGGCCGGCGGTGCGGCGGCACCCCGGCGAGGTTCTGCCCGTCGAGCAGGATGGTTCCGGCGCTCGGCTCCTCGAAGCCGGCCGTCATCCGCAGGAGCGTGGACTTGCCGCAGCCGGAGGGCCCGAGCAGGCAGAACACCGCGCCGGGATCGAGATCGAGGTCGACGCCGTCGACGGCGAGATGGTCGCCGAAGCGCTTCGAGACTCGCTCGAAGCGGAGGCGGCCGGTGGCGGGCGGGGTCGTGGAGGGAAAAGGCGTCGTCACGTCGTCCGGGCGGCGCGGGCGGGCGGGAGCCCGACATCTAGCCCGGGAAGGCCATGCCCGGGAAGGGCTTCGCGCGGGGCGGCATGCGCCGCGGGCGAGGCGGGACGGGCCCGGTGCCCGGGACCCCACTTTTCACCGCGAGCGACCAGTTCGCCCCCGAGATGTCCTTGGACCAACGTCGATGACGCAGGGTCTTGGAGATGTCGCCGACTGCGTGTATTGTTCTCTTCGACACGCGTGATCCCGTCCGCCGCGTCCATCGACCCGGACGGCGTCCGCATCTCCTCCCGAGACGTGTCGCAGACTTGGCGTCTCTCTCCATCCGGAGGGAGGCGCTTTTCTGCGTGGTGGGTGCAAGCCTCTGCCTTCGCAGCCTGGGAGCGCGACGCCCCTCAATGCGCGTCGGCCCCCGCCCCGCCCGCGCGCGGCCGGCGGATCATCGGCGTGGCGCAGGCCATCAGGACGAACAGCACCGTCAGGATCAGGAACACGTCGGAGAAGCTCATCAGCAGCCCCTGCATCCGCACGGTGTTCATCATCGCCTTCAGCGCCATGGCGTCCGGGTTGCCGGCGAGCCCGGCAAAGCCCTTGGCCATGCTGTCGAGGCGCTCCAGCACCATCGGGTTGGTCCAGGTGAAGCGCTCGTGCAGGCGGGCGAGGTGCAGGTCCCAGCGGTCGTTCAGCGTCGTGTTGATCAGCGCCAGGCCGACCGCGCCGCCAAGGTTGCGGGTGAGGTTGTAGAGGCCCGAGGCGTTCTTCATCCGGGCCGGCGGCAGGGTGCCGAGCGCGATGTTGTTGATCGGGATCATGCACAGCATCAGCGAGCAGCCGCGCAGAACCTGCGGTAGCAGGAGCTCGTAGAAGTCCCAGTCCTTGGTGATGCCGGTGACGATCCAGGTGCCGGCGGCAAACCCTGAGAACCCGATCGCCATCATGATCCGCGGGTCGACCTTGCCCGAGAGCCGCCCGGCGATGGGAGCCGTGGCGAACATGCACAGGCCGGAGACGAACATCGTCTCGCCGATCTGCAAGGCCGAGTAGCCGCGCACGCGGCCGAGATAGACCGGATAGAGGTAGGTCAGGCCGTAGAGGCCGATGCCCATGACGAAGCTGAACAGGCAGCCGCCGGCGAAGTTGCGGTCGGAGAAGGCGCGCAGATCGACGATCGGCTGCTCGGCGGTGAGCGCGCGCCAGAAGAAGCCGATGCAGGCGACCCCGCACACGATCGCGGCGAGAAAGATCGCCTCCTCCTGGAACCAGTCGTGGGTCGGCCCCTCCTCCAGCACGTATTCGAGGCAGCCGAGGAACGCCGCCATCAGGGCGAGGCCGGTCCAGTCGAAGCGCTTGAGCAGGTCGAGGTTCGGCTTGTCGAAATCGACCAGCAAGTAGGTCGAGACCGTCACGAAGATGCCCGGCACGATGTTGACGAGGAAGAGCCAGTGCCAGTTGAACAGGTCGGTGAGGTAGCCGCCGACCGTCGGGCCGATGGTGGGGGCGAGCGTCGCCACGAGACCGATCATCGGCGAGACGATGCTGCGCTTCGAGGCCGGGAAGATCGTGAAGGCCGAGGCGAACACCGTCGGGATCATGCCACCGCCGATGAACCCTTGGGCTGCGCGCCAGACGATCATCTCGCCGATCGACGACGAGGTGGCGCACATCAGGCTCATCAGGGTGAAGCCGCCGGCCGAGATCACGAACATCCAGCGGGTCGAGAGCACCCGCGACAGGGTGCCCGAGAGCGGGATCGAGATCACCTCGGCGATGAGGTAGCTGGTCTGGACCCACGGAATCTCGTCGGCCGAGGCCGAGAGGCCGGCCTGGATCTCGGCGAGCGAGGCCGAGACGATCTGGATGTCCAGGATCGCCATGAACATCCCGAACACCATGCAGACGAACGCCACCATGCGGCGGCGGTCGATCGGGGCGTCGGCGGGCGCGGGGGTCGCGGCCATGTCGTGGGTGCCTGCGTGAGGGGAGAGCAGTTGGGTCTTACGACGTCGCCGCCCCCCGGGGTCATCCGGGGGCCGCGAAGCGGCGCCGGGGATCCAGAACCGCAGGTGGCGCAGGACCAAGCGGAGAGCGGCCCGCTTTTTCCTGCACTCTCAGAGTTTCTGGATTCCGGGCTCTCGCCTTCGGCGAGCCCCGGAATGACGCGGAGGGTGTTGGTTCTGTTGAGCGAGCCCGGTAGAGCCCGCGACCGTCACCGCCTCAGCGGCCCGCGGTCCGCACCGACGGCGTCGCCTTGCCCTCCGACACCGCCTGATGCGGCTCGATCGGGGCCGGCGGCTGCGACTCGTCGAGGCCGCGTGTGTCGACCCGCACCACCACCGAGAGGCCGGGCCGCAGCAGGCCCTCGCGGGCGACCGCCTCCGGCACCCGCACCCGGACGGGCAAGCGCTGGACGATCTTGGTGAAGTTGCCGGTCGCGTTGTCCGGCGGCAGCAGGCTGAACACCGAGCCGGAGGCCGGCGACAGGCTCTCGACCGTGCCGACGATGTCGCGGTCGGGCCAGGCATCGACCCGGATATGGACCGGCTGGCCGACCCGGACCCGGCCGAGCTGGGTCTCCTTGAAGTTGGCGTCGACCCGGGCGCTCTGGAGCGGCACCAGGGCGGCGATGCGCGAGCCCGGCGCCACATAGGCCCCGGCCTCGGTCGCCTTGTTGCCGATCACCCCGTCGAAGGGCGCGCGCAGGACCGTGAAGGACAGGTCGCGCTTCGCCCGGTCGACCGCGGTGCGCAGCTCGGCGGCCAGGTTCTCGGCCTCCTTCGTCTGCGCCTCCAGCACCGCCACGTTGGCCTGGAGCGCGATCAGGTTGGCCTCGGCGCCCTTCACGGTGGCGTCCGAGCGGTCGCGGTCGGCCCGCGATTGCTCCAGGCGCGCGCGGGCGGCGAACTCGGACAGCGCCAGCTGCTGCTGGCGCTGGTAATCGGCGGCGGCCCGGACCTGGTCGGCCTTGGCGGCGTCGATCTGGGCCCGGCCTTGAAGCACCTGGGCGCGGGCGGCTTCCGCCTGCCGGGCGATGCGCGCGATGGTGCTTCCTTGCGTCGCCAGCTTGTCCTCGGCGGCCTTGAGGGCGAGGCGATAATCGCCGTCCTCGATTCGCGCGATGACGTCGCCGGCCTTGACCGCCTGGCCGTTCACCACCGGCACCGCCTCGAGATAGCCCGAGACCTTGGCGGCAAGCGTCGAGATGTCGGCCTGGACGTAGGCGTCGTCGGTCGAGACGAAGAAGCGGCCGGTCGTCCACCATTCGTGGCCCGCATAGGCCCCGTAGGCGCCGCCGCCGAGGAGGAGCGCGGCGAGGATCAGGCGGCGCAGCGGACGCTTGCGCTTCGCCGCCGGAGCGGCCGGAGGGGGGCTGGCGGGCGGCGCAGCGTCGGCCATGGGCGCGCCCTTCACAGGGCCTGCCTTCTGGGGCGCCTCGCCGGCGGGCCGGCCCTGCGCGTAATCGTCTCGGAACGCCATCGTCAGTCACCCGTCCTCGGGGATCGCCCCGCCGCCATCGACCGAATCGGTTGACGGCTCTCGAACGGTCGCGATACTACGTTGACCGAACCGTTCGGTCAATCGATGCTGTGTGCGAGGCACGCGCCCGATTGATCGCCGCTGCCGCACCCCCCACATTGGGCTTCGACCCCATGGCCCCGACGATGAGCGACGCTTCCCTGAGCCCCCCGCCCGCCGACACCGACAAGCGCCGCCAGATCCTGGACGGGGCCCGCGAGGTCTTCCTCGCGAGCGGCTTCGACGGGGCCAGCATGGGAGCGATCGCCAAGGCGGCGGGCGTCTCGAAGGGCACGCTCTACGTCTATTTCGAGAGCAAGGAGGCCCTGTTCGAGGCGCTGACGATCGAGGAGAAGCGGACGCTCGCCGAGAACATCTGCCGCCTCGACCACGACGATCCCGACGTCGCCACCGTCCTGCGCCGCCTCGGCGCCAGCCTGATGGAGGCGATGGTGCGGCCCGACCACATCGCCTCGGTCCGGATGGTGATCGGCGCGGCGGAGAAGTTTCCGCGTTTTGGCCGGGCCTTCTACGAGGCGGGACCGCTGCTCGGCCGGGCGCGCCTGCGCGCCTATCTCGATGCCCAGGTCGCGGCCGGCCGCCTGCGCCCGATGGATTCGGACCTCGCCGCGCGCCACTTCTTCGACCTCTGCGCCGCCACCACGATGCGCCGGCTGCTCTTCTCCGTCGGCGACCCGCCGACCGAGGCCGAGACGACCTACTGGGTCGCCGAGGCCGTGCGGGTGTTCCTCGCAGCCTACGGGCCGGAGGGGCGGTAGCCCCGCCCCGCGTGCCAGGCGGCCAAGAGCGCCGCTTCCTCGTCCATCGTCAGGCCTGTGACCGGGCCCCCGGTCGCCGCAAGCCAGCGCATCGTGTCGCGGGCGGTCTCCGCCAGTGGTCGCACCGTCAGCCCTGCCGCGAGGGTCGCCGAGACGTCGCGGGAGGCGTCGCCGATCGTGTCCGGCAGCGGAAGCGGCAGCGAGAACGGGCCGGAGTCACGCCCGACGCCGTGCCTTCCGAGGAAATCCGGATCGACCCAGGTGATGGTGCACGACGCTCCGAGGGCGGCGGCACAGCGTTCGAGGAAGGCCCTGCGCGTACAGGCCGGCGCGACCGCGTCGAACGCCCCCAAGAGGCCGGCTTGCGCCGCGCGGACGATCCAGCCGGCGAGGTCGCGCGCATCGACGACCTGCACCGGATCCTCGGGCTCGGCCGGTGCCAGCACCTCGCCGCCCCGGGCGAGCCGCGCGATCCAGTACGAGAACCGCCCGGTCGGATCGCCCGGGCCGACGATCAGCCCGGGGCGGCAGATCAGGGCGTCGCTGCCGAAGGCCCGCTCGCACGCCACCTTGGCGGCGCCGTAGGACCCGTCCTCCGCAGGTGCCAGGAGCGGCGCCGTGCCGGCCCTCTGTCTCCTCGTCGTGGTGTCGGCGTAGACGCTGGTCGTCGACACGAAGGTCCAGTGCCCGATGCGTCCGTCGAGCGCCGCCAGCGCCCGCCGGACCTGGTCCGGATGGCGCGCCACGTCCACCGCCGCGTCGAACCGCTCCCGCCCGAGCCCTGCCAGCC
>JAEWKL010000566.1 GCA_023386115.1 Pseudomonadota bacterium | reverse complement strand
GTGCCGGCGGCCTCTCGCGCCGCCGCCTCGATCTGCCGGTCATCCGGCTCGGCGTGACGGTCCGCGACCTCGACGCCGGAGAGCACCCGCACCCGGCCCTCGCCCATCGGCGACAGGATCGAGGCGGCGCCGGTGTCGTAGATCGGGCGAGTGAGGGCCGGGCTGTCGGGGTGCAGGGCGTAATGGCGGTGATAGCCGCGCTCGGCCGCGAAGGCGAAGCGGTAGCCGAGCGGGCGCGACAGCTCGTGCGCCGCCGCCCCCGTCGCCAGCACCACCTGGCGTGCCCGCACCGTGCCGCCCGGATGGACGACGCGCCAGCCATCGGCCTGAGGCTCCAGGCGGCTCACGGTGGTGCGCAAGGCGCGCCCCCCGAGGCCGGAGAACAGCCGCTCGGCGGCCTCGACCAGCCCGCCGGGATCGCCGACCGCGCCGGTCTCCGGCAGCAGCATCGCCCGGGCGAAGGGGCGGATCAGCGCCGGCTCCAGCGCCTGGATGGCCGGTCCGTCCAGGATCTCGAACGGCACGCCGTGATGGCCCAGGATCTCGCGCTCCAGGGCTGCGCCCGCGAAAGCGGCTTCCGTGCGGTAGAGCTTCACCCAGCCGCATTCGCGCAGGAGGTGGGGTACGCCGGCCCGGTCGGCGAGGCGCCGGTGCTCCGGATAGGCGGCGTTGGTGAGCGGCGCCAGCGCGTCGGCGGCGCGGCGCCACGCGGAGGTGCGGGCGCTCGCCAGAAAATGCACCGCCCAGGGCATCACACGCAGAAGATGGCGATAGCGCAAGCGAAGGCCCGGATCGGCATTGCGCAGGTAGGCCGGCAGCTTGCCCCACAGGGCCGGGCCCGACATGGGCAGGATCGAGCCGCGGCTGACCACGCCGGCATTGCCGTAGGAGGTGCGCGCCCTCGCCTCGCCGGGGTCGCAGAGCACCACGTCCTGCCCGCGATCCTTGAGGGCGATGGCGGAGGACAGCCCGACCATCCCGCCGCCGACCACCACGATGTCGGCTGTCATCTCGTCCTGCTGCATCAATGGTGTCTCGTTGTGATCCGTACAGGTTTGCCCGCAGGAAAAGAAAAATGTGCGGGTCCTCTCCTCTCCCCGCGGGCGGGGAGAGGAGAGGACCCGCGCCTTTTCCTGCTCCGACATCATTCTTCGGGCGGACCTACGATGACGGCTCCAGCCCGGCGAGACCGAGCACCGTGCCGAGCAGCACCCGCGTCGCCGCGTCGGCATCCTCCGGGGTGATCGACTCGGCCGGGTTGTGGCTGATGCCGCCGCGGCAGCGCACGAACAGCATCGCGGAGGGGCCGAGCGCCGCCATCGCCACCGCGTCGTGGGTGGCGCCGGAGGGCAGCCGCAGGGGGGCAAAGCCGAGGCGCCGCGCCGCCTGGTCGAGCGCGGCCTGGAACCCCGGATCGAGGGCGACCGCCGCGTTGTCCATGAAGGTCTCGGACGTGAACCCCACCGCGCGCCGCTGGGCGATCGCCCGGCACTCGGCCTCGATCGCCTGGAACAGGCTCAGGCGGTCGGCATCCTCCGGCGCGCGCAGGTCGAGGCTGAACTCGACCCGGCCCGGGATCACGTTCACGGCCCCCGGCACCACCGTGAGCGCGCCCACCGTCGCGACCGCCCCCGGCACCGCCTCGCCCAGGCGCTCGACCGCGAGCGTCATTTCGGCGGCGGCGGCGAGCGCGTCCCGGCGCAGGCCCATCGGTACGGTGCCGGCATGGTTCGCCTCGCCGGTCACGGTGCAGCGCGCCCGGGTGAGCCCGACGATGCCGGAGACCACGCCGACCGGCTGCGCTGCGGCTTCCAGCGCCGGTCCCTGCTCGATATGGACCTCGAGATAGCCGGCGATCGCCTCGGGCGCCCGGGCGAGGGCCGGGATGCCGTTCGGGTCGCCGCCGAACGCCACCAGCGCGTCGCGCAAGGTCGTGCCGGCCGCGTCGCGGCCCTCCAGCCACTCGGACTTGTACTGCCCGGCCCAGGCCTTCGAGGTCGAGAGCGAGGTCGGGAAGCGCACGTTCTCCTCGTCGCCGAAGGCCACCACCTCGAGGGCGAAGGGCAGCGCGAGGCCGCGGGCCCGGATCTCCTCGGCCACGACGAGGCCCGCCGCCACGCCGAGCGGGCCGTCATAGCGCCCGGCATCGACCACGCTGTCGATGTGGGAGCCGAGCACCAGGGCCGGCAGGCCGGGCTCACGCCCCTCCATCCGGCCGACCACGCTGCCGGCGGCGTCGATCCGCACCGCGAGCCCCGCCTCCCGTATCAGGCCGAGGACCGCCTCGGCGGTCGCCCGGTGGGCCGGCGAGAGATAGAGCCGGGTCAGCCGGCCGGGCTCGTCGGTGTGGCGGGCGAGGTCGTCGATCAGCGCCATCACGCGGGCGCCGAGGCGGGGGGTGGTCTCGGTCATGGCGGTCGCGACCCTGCTGGTATCGAGCGGGCGGTATGCAGGGTCGATGCCGGTCGAGGCAACCGGGTGCGGCGCATGCCGGCGGGCCGTCAGCGCCTCGCCGGGCGCGGGCCGTCGAGGGGGGCGAGGTCGTCCGGCCTCGCGGCGGGCGGCCGGATTCGTCCGATGTCCCGGGCG
>JAEWKL010000511.1 GCA_023386115.1 Pseudomonadota bacterium | reverse complement strand
CTCCTCGTCGGCGCGGTCGCGGTGCCGCTGGCGCTCGGCGCGGTCGGGCTCTCCCTGGCCCAGCCGGCCGGGACGCCGCTCACCCCCGTCGCCCCGGTCGCGGTGAGCGCGCTTCAGCCCTCCGGCGCCACCGCCGTCAAGGGCGAGGTCGCCGAGATGTTCGGCAACAAGTTCATCCTCCAGGACGGGACCGGTCGGGCGCTGGTCGAGACCGGCCGGGCAGGGGAGGGCGGCACGCTGGTCACCAAGGGCGAGAGCGTGACGGTCCAGGGCCGGTTCGAGAACGGCTTCCTGCACGCCGCCGCGCTCACCCGGGCCGATGGCCGGATCGAGACCCTGCGCCCGGTCGGCCCGCCCCCCGGCGCGCTCGATTGGGCGAAGGACAAGGTCGGGCTGGGGCCAGCCGTCGACGTCCCGGCCCTCACCAAGGCGGTCGCGGATGCCGGCTACTCGGATGTCCGCGTCGCCGGCCGCGGCCCGCGCCACCTCGACGTGGCGGCCAAGGGCCAGGATGGGAGGGAGCGGATGCTCCATGTCGGCTTCGACGGGCAGATCCGCGAGAAGCAGGTGTTCTGAGCCTCCCTAGCCGCCGGGGTCGCCGGGCACGACGGCCGGGTGGTCGCGCCAAGCAGAGCTGCCCTGTGCGACTCTGCTTAGTTCCTTGTTGTTGCATCATTTTGGTCGCCGAACCGGTGACCGCCTCGATACCGGCCGGCACGGCCGGCGGAAGGATGCTCAGCGCGACCGCCTGAGCCAGAGATCGTAGCAGCCCGTGGAGGCGGCCTGGGCGAAATCGGCGTCGAGGGCGACCTGGAACGAGTGCGCGATCATGTCCTGGAGCTGCGGCTTGAGCGGGCAGCGTTGGACGAAGACCGCGTCGGCCGGGGCGAGGGTGGCGCGCGCCTCCTCGGCCGACAGCACGCCGACCGTGCGCCAGGGGTCGAGCCAGAGCCGGGTGCCGGGAATCGGGGTGGCGCCGAGGAGGCGGCCGAAGGGCTCGACATAGCCGATGGTCGTCACCCGCATCGCCGGCCGGACGAGGTCGCGCTCCCGCACGAGCCGGCCCATCGCGGCGACCTCCCGGGCCCAGGCGAGGCTCATCGCCGGCTCGGTGGCGTTCATGCCGCCCGAGAACGCCGCATCCGCGTTCTGGACCGCCGCCTTGGCCGCCTCGGGGCCGTGCCAGAGGGCGGCGTAGCGCTCGGCGGTCTCGCCGGTCTGGCGCGCCACGAGAACGGGCCCGATCACGCGGTCGAGGGCGGGCTCGCGCCGCAGGGAGACCGCTTGGCGGGTCGCCATCGTGCCGGCGCGGCGCAGGACCGTCTCCAGGAACGGATAGGCCGCCGTCACGGCGAGGAGCGTTGCGAGGGCGACCGCCAGGGGCTCGCACGGTCGGGCCGGGCGGTCACCCAGCGGGCCGACGAGAGGGCCGAGCAGCAGGACGGTGACGGGAAACAGCCCGAGATTGCCGGTCCCCTGGCTCTCGGTCGCCAGGACAGCGAGGAGGGTCGCCGCGATCCAGAGCGGGCGCCGCCGGGCCCGCAGCCAGAGGATCGGGTGCGCAGCGGCCCGCCGCAGCGGCACTCCGGCCGCCCGCCCGCGCCGGGCGAGGAGCCAGGCCAGGACGAGCGCGCCGCAGGCCAGGGCCGGCAGGCTCCGGATCGCCAGGGCGCTGAGGAAGTAGGTGCTGCCGCCGCGGTTGATCCGCACCATCTCGGCGATGTCGCGGCCGTAGCCCCGCACGACGCCCCCGGTGGCGAGGTCGATCGCCACGAGGCCGGCGACCAGCAAAGCGACGGCGCCGAGGCCGATGCG
Source organism: Pseudomonadota bacterium (assembly GCA_023386115.1). Taxonomy (GTDB): domain Bacteria; phylum Pseudomonadota; class Alphaproteobacteria; order Rhizobiales; family Beijerinckiaceae; genus Methylobacterium. The sequence continues at coordinate 2,363 of JAEWKL010000511.1, read as the reverse complement.
GCGTGCCGGTACGGAGAGGAGGCCGGCGAGACCGAGCAGGCCGAGCATGACGAGGGCGTGCGAGATCTTCCAGCCCAGGCAGAGCAGGAGCAGCCACGCGACCAGGAGGATATCGCGCCTCCCCCGCTTCGGCCCGAATATCCAGGCGAGGAGCAGCAACAGGACGGCCGAGGCGGCGCGGTTATAGACGCCGTTGTAATTGAGGTCGGGGATCGGCTCCGACTCGACGACGTAGGGCACGAGCGCCATCAGCCCGGCCGCGGCGACGAGCAGGCCGGCGCGCCACCGCGACGGCTGCCGCGCGGCGAGCACCAGGACCGTCGGCAGGAGCAGCAGCCAGGACGTGACCTGGAGGATTGCGAAGGGGGCGGCCAGCGTCTCGAGCTTCAGTGCGACCCAGGCCTGGACCAGGACGAGACCGCCGAACGGCACCATGAAGTCGCGATGCGGCCAAAGGCCGTGATCGATCCGATAGGCGCCGTCGAGCAGGGCCGTGACGTCCTGGGCGTAGCGGCCGGTCGGGACGCCCGGGAGCATCGCCGCGATGGCGACGAGGGCCAGGGTGAGCCCGAGGACGATCAGTGACGCGATCGCGCCCCGGGACGGCGAAGCCGATCCTTGCGGCGGCTCGCCGGCAACTCCGTCTCTCATTGCAAGTATCGAATGCTGGGCAGTCAGTCAAATATCGACTATCCGGCCGCATCTAAGAAAGGATGAACGCGACTTCCCCAACGGCACATCAGACGAGGGAAACGCGCGGGCCGGCTCGCGCAGGTCGCCGAACCGCGGGGCCGATGGGCGGCAAGCCGCCTCCCCGTCGCGCCGGACGGGCGGGCAAGGCGGGCGATCCGCGGTCTCGCCCGAACTCGTGATCGGAGGCCGCTGCCGCGTCTCACAACGTCGCCAGCACACCCCCGTCGACGTAGAGGATCTGCCCGTTGACGAAGTCCGACGCGGACGAGGCGAGGAAGATCGCCGCCCCCTGCAACTCCTCCACCCGGCCCCACCGCCCGGCCGGGGTACGGTTCTTCAGCCAGGCGTCGAATTCGGGGTTCTCGATCAGGGCCTGGTTCAGCGGCGTGGCGAAGTAGCCCGGGCCGATGCCGTTCACCTGCAGGCCGTGGCGGGCCCAGTCGGTGCACATGCCCTTGGTCAGGTTCTTCACCGCTCCCTTCGAGGCGGTGTAGGGGGCGATGGAGTAGCGCGCCGCCTCGCTCTGGAGGCTGGCGATGTTGATGATCTTGCCGCGCCGGCGACCGATCATGTGCCGGGCCACCGCCTGCCCGACGTAGAACACGCTGTCGAGGTTGATCCGCATCAGCTCGTGCCAGGTCTCGACGGGGTAGTCCTCGAGCGGCGCGCGGCGCTGGATGCCGGCATTGTTGACGAGGATGTCGAGGGCGCCGATCTCGGCCTCGATCCGGTCGATGCCGGCCTTCACGGCGGCGGCGTCCGACACATCGAAGGCCGCGGCCTCCGTGGCGATGCCCTCCGCCCGCAGCTGCGCCACCGCGCCGTCGAGCTTCGCCGCGTCGCGGCCGTTGAGCACGATCGCCGCCCCGGCGCGGCCGAGGCCGAGGGCCAGCGACAGGCCGATGCCCTGGCTGGAGCCGGTCACCAGGGCCCGTCGGCCCGACAGATCGAACAAGGCGGTCGACACCAGCGCTTCCTCCCCCGACGCGCGCCCGGTTCCGGCGGCCGGCGAGGCCGCGCCTGCGATTGCGCTTGTGCCCCGAGGGAAGCATGGTACCGATACCAGCGCAAGCGGCATCTCGGCGCCGGAGATTCGCGCGCGGAAGTCTCGCGCGGGGTCGCGCGGGCCCCGGGAGCCGCACCGGGAGGAGACCTTCGTTATGACGCTCGCCGCGCGCATCCACGCCGCCAAGGACCTGCGGGTCGAGGCGATCTCGCTTCGCGAGCCGGAGGCGGACGAGGTCGTGGTCGCGCTCGGCGCCGGCGGCATCTGCGGCTCGGACCTGTCCTATTACGGCAAGGGCCGGGTCGGCGATTTCAGCTTGCGCGAGCCGATGGTGCTCGGCCACGAGGTCGCCGGCACGGTGACCCGGGTGGGCGCCGCCGTTACGAGCGTGAAGCCCGGCGACCGGGTCGCGGTCGATCCGAGCCGGCCCTGCCTCTCCTGCGACTATTGCCGCGCCGGCCGCTCGAACCTGTGCCGCAATATGCGCTTCTTCGGTTCGGCGGCGATCTATCCGCATGTCCAGGGCGGCTTCAGCGAGCTCTTCCTCGCCCGGGCCGACCAATGCGTGACGGTGCCGGATGCGATGCCGATGCGGGTCGCCGCCTGCGGCGAGCCCCTGGCGGTGGCGCTCCACGGCGTGCGGCGGGCGGGCGAGCTTCTCGGC
>JAEWKL010000417.1 GCA_023386115.1 Pseudomonadota bacterium | reverse complement strand
CGCCTCGCCGGCCACGCGCCGGACGTGGCGCCGGCGGTCGAGGCGGTCGTGTGGCAGATCCGCGGCCCCCGCATCGCCGCCGCGATCCTGATCGGCGCCGCCCTGTCGGTCGCCGGCACGGCGTTCCAGGGACTGTTTCGCAATCCCCTCGTCTCGCCCGACATCCTCGGCGCCTCGTCCGGGGCGGCCCTCGGCGCGGTCGTCGGGATCTGGCTCTCCCTCGGGGTGCTGGCGGTCGAGGGGCTGGCCTTCGCGGGTGGGCTGCTCGCGGTGGCCTGCGTCTACGCGCTCGGCGCCGCCCTGTCGGGACGCGATCCGGTTCTGGTCCTGGTGCTCGCCGGAATCGTCATCGGCTCGCTCCTCGGGGCCGGGGTCGGGCTCATCAAGTCCCTGGCCGATCCCTACAACCAGCTCCCGGCGATGACCTTCTGGCTGCTCGGCAGCCTGTCGGGGACGCACCCCTCCGACCTCCTGCCGCTCGCCGGTCCGGTCGTCCTCGGCACCGGTCTCCTGCTCGCCTTGCGCTGGCGCCTCGACGTCCTGTCCCTTCCGGACGAGGAGGCGCGCTCCCTCGGCCTCGCCACCGGGCCCTTACGCGTCGCGGTGGTGGCGGCCGCGACCCTGGTCACGGCGGCGAGCGTGGCGGCGGCCGGCATCGTCGGCTGGGTCGGGCTGGTGGTGCCCCACCTCGCCCGCTTCCTGGTCGGCCCCGGCTTCGGCCGGCTGATCCCGACCGCGGCGCTGCTGGGCGCCGGTACGCTGCTCGCCATCGACACCCTGGCGCGCACCGTCGCCCCGGTCGAGGTGCCGCTCGGCATCCTCACCGCCTTCGTCGGCACGCCGATCTTCCTGTGGCTGCTCGCCCGGGCGGAGCGCGACTGGTCGTGACGCTGCTCGACGCGCAGGACCTCGCCTTCGGGTATCCGGGCCGCGAGATCGGACGCGGCCTCTCCGTGCATCTCGCCGCGGGCGAGGCCCTGGCGCTCCTCGGGCCGAACGGCGGCGGCAAGACCACCTTGCTGAAAACCCTGCTCGGCCTGCTGCCGCCCTTGGGCGGCACGATCCGGATCGAGGGCCGCCCGCTCGCTGATCTGACCGCTCGGGAGCGCGCGCGGGCGATGGCCTACGTGCCGCAGGCCGGCGCCAGCGCCTTCGCGTTCACGGCGCGGGCCGTGGTGCTGATGGGGCGCACCAGCCGCACCGGCCTGCTCTCCGCCCCCTCGCGGGCCGACCATGCGGCGGCGGACAGCGCCCTTCACCGGATGGGCATCGCCCATCTCGCCGAGCGCCCGGTGACGCGGCTGTCGGGCGGCGAGCGCCAGCTGGTGCTGGTCGCCCGGGCGCTCGCCCAGGAGCCCCGCCTCGTGGTGCTCGACGAGCCGACGGCGAGCCTCGATTTCGGCAACCAGGGCCGGGTGATGGCCGAGATCCTGCGCCTGCGCGCCGACGGGCTCGGTCTCCTCTTCACCACCCACGACCCCAACCAGGCCGCCCGCTACGCCGACCGGGCGCTGCTCCTGCGCGGAGGCTCAGCCCTCGCCGCCGGGCCGGTGGCGGAGGTGCTGGACGCCACCGCCCTGAGCCGTCTTTACGGCGCGCCGGTCGAGGAGGTGCGGGACGGTGCGAGCGGCGCGCGGGCCTTCCTGCCGGGATAGGCGTCAGCGCGGCGCCGGCGGCAAGGCCGCGGCGGTCTCGGCGCTCCGGGCAAGGTTCACGAACTCAGCCCGGTAGCCGAACGGGTCGTCGCCGCGGGCGCCCGAAGCCAGGCGCACCACATCGGCGAAGCGGAACGCCCCCGTATAGGTGCCGCCGCGCAGGATCTCGCCGAAGGCCGCCACCGCGGCGGCGAAGCGGGCCTCCTGCGGCGCCTCGGCGAGGGTTTGCACCTCGTTGCCTGGGTCGATCACCGCCTCGATCAGCTGGCTCGTGTCCCCGTCCGGCCGCTTGTAGCGGATCGCCACATGCGCGTAGTCCCGGGAGCCGGAGGCCGGGGCGGCGGGTGCAGCGCCGTAGCGCAGGGGAGGCAGCATTCCCTTGCCCCCCGCCGGCACCACCTCGTAGAGCGCGGTCACGGTTTGCCCTGAGCCGACCTCGCCGGCATCGACCGTGTCGTTGGCGAAGTCCTCACGGCGTAAAGAGCGGGTCTCGTAGCCGATCAGCCGGTACTCGGCGACCGTGGCCGGGTTGAACTCGACCTGGATCTTCACGTCCTTGGCGATCGGCACCAGGGTCGAGGTCGCCTCCTCGACCAGCACCTTGCGGGCCTCGTTCAGGGTGTCGATGTAGGCCGCCGCGCCGTTGCCGTTCTGCGCCAGCGCCTGCATCAAGGCATCGTTGTGGTTGCCCATGCCGAAGCCGAGCACCGACAGGAAAACCCCCGTCTCGCGCTTGCGGGCGACGAAGCCCTTCAGCGCGTCGCGGTCGGTGATGCCGAGGTTGAAGTCGCCGTCGGTGGCGAGCACCACCCGGTTGACCGCCTTCGCGTCGAAGCCCTGCTCGGCGAGGGCGTAGGCCTGGCGCAGGCCCTCCCCGCCGGCAGTGCCGCCGCCGGCCCCGAGGCCCTCGATGGCACTCAAGATTTTCTGGCGCTCGCCCGCCGAGGTCGGGGGCAGCACCGTGCCGGCCTCGCCCGCGTAAGAGACGATCGCGACCCGGTCGCGCCCATCGAGCTTCGTCAGCAGCAGGCTCAGCGCCTGCTTCACGAGGGGCAGCCGGTTCGGCCCCGCCATCGAGCCGGACGTATCGACGAGGAAGACCAGGTTGGCCGGCGGCCGGGTCTCCGGCGCCACGGCGTAGCCCTTGATGCCGACCTGCACCAGCTTGCGTCCTTCGGCCCAGGGGCTCGGGAACACCGAGGTCGTGACCCGGAACGGCTCTTCCGGACGCGCCGGCGCCGGATAGGCGTAGGGGAAGTAGTTGATCATCTCCTCTGTGCGCACGGCGCCCGGCGGCGGCAGGACGTTGCGGTTCAGGCTGGCGCGCACGAACGAGTAGGAGGCGGTGTCGACGTCGATCGAGAAGGTCGAGACCGGCGCCTGCGCCACCGCCTGGAATCCGCTCTGAGCCGCCTCAGGGAAACGGTCGCGGCCGGTGGGCTCGGCGGGAGCCGACAAGTCGTTGAACTGGCTGCTTCCGGAGAAGCGGAAGGATTGGGTCGGCTCCCGCGACATCATCGGAGCGGGCGGGGCGGGCGCGGCGAGCTGCGGGAGTACCGGCTTGGGTGCCGCGAGGCGTGCGTCCGCGGGTCCATGCCGTGCTCGGTCGCGTGAGAAATCCATGTGGTCGGGGCGCTGCACCATGGCCCCGGCGGCCTCCGACATCGGCCTCGATCCGGCGGGCGGCAGGGGCTGCCGAGCGGCCGGGCCCGGCGCCGGCGGGGGCGCGGCCCGGGCC
>JAEWKL010000398.1 GCA_023386115.1 Pseudomonadota bacterium | reverse complement strand
TTATCACCCACTCCCGGTCCGGGCGGGTCGACTACGCCGCCCTGGTGCGGGAGGCCGTGGACTTGCCCGCGGCCGGCGCCGATGTGCGCGCCCCGCGCTTTCCCAAGCTGCGGCGCGTGGTCCTGCTGGGACAGTCCGCGCACGCCGGCACCATCGATTGGGCGGCCCTCGCCGGACCGGCCGGCGCCGTTTCGGCCGACACGCTCGCCGCGCGCGCCCGGGCGGTCGATCCGGCGGCGACGGCCTTCATCATGTACACCTCGGGCACGACCGGCTTTCCCAAGGGCGTGGTGCGCACGCACGAGCTGGTCGCCAATGTCGAGGAGCGGGCTCGCCTGATGGCGATCACGGCCGACGACACGATCCTGAACTACCTGCCGCTGTTCCACGCCTTCGGTCTGTCGGAGGGGGCGTGGATGTCGCTGGTCACCGGCGCGCGGCAGATCGTGACCGTGGGCTTCGATCCCGAGGAGAGCCTCGACCTGATCGAGAAGGAGCGGGTGAGCGTCATCCACGGCTTCGAGGCGCACATGAAGGGCCTCGCCGAGGCGCAGGAGGCGCGGCCGCGCGATCTGTCGAGCTTGCGCACGGGCATCTTCGCCGCCGGCATGCTGAGCGCCACGCCGGTCGTGCGCCGCGGCATGCGCGCCTTGGCGCCGCTTAAGAACCTTTCGGGCTTCGGCATGACCGAGACCTGGCTCGGCGTGTCGCTGTCCTCGCTCGACGACGACGAGACGCATCGCAGCGAGGCCTCGGGCTGGCCGGGGCCGGGCTTCGAGTTGCGCATCGTCGATGACGGCAGCGGCGCGATCCTGGGGCCCGGCGTCGCCGGCGAGCTGCAGGTGCGCGGCCGCACGGTGCTGAAGGAGTACTACCGCAAGCCGGCCGAGACGGCGGCTGCCTTCACGCCCGACGGCTGGTTCCGCACCGGTGACGCGGCGATGTGGCTGCCCGACGGCTGCCTGCGCTTCCTCGGGCGCTACAAGGACATGCTGAAGGTGGGCGGCGAGAACGTCGATCCCATGGAGACCGAGGGCCTGCTGCTGGAGCATCCCGCCATCCAGCAGGTCGCCGTGGTCGGCCTGCCCGACGAGCGCCTGGGCGAGGTCGCGGTGGCCTACGTTCAGCGCAAGGCGGATGCGGAGATCGATAGCGAGGGCGTTGTGGGCCACTGCCGCGGCAAGATCGCGAGCTTCAAGCTGCCGCGTCACGTCGTCTTCATCGATGCCTTCCCGATGACCGAGTCGGGCAAGATCCGCAAGGCCGAGCTGCGCGAGGACGCGAAGAAGCGGTTCGGCCCCTGAGGCGGACGGGCGGCCTAGGCCGCCAGCCGATGCTCGACCTCGATGTCGATGAAGGTGTCGTGATCGTCGATCGTCGGATCGGTCGTCGCGGTGGTGAACGCCGCCGTCCTGAGGGCATTCGACAGGCAATCGCGATTGAAGAGCGCCAACTCCTTGGACTCCTCGTAGGTCTGCAGCAGGCCCCGCGCCACCGACGTATCGAGGCCGTAGCGTTCGAGCTCGCACACCTGGGCGCGCTGGCTGCGCAGGTCGTGCTCGACGGCCAGCAGGCGGGCATAGGCGTCGCGAAGATTGTGCTCGAGGGTAAAGCGATCCATGACACACGCTCCGATTGGTTCGGCACCTTCTGCGGATAAACGCATCTTTTGGATGAGCGTTGCGCGCTAAGGTGTTGCAACCAGTATCGGATGCACCGTTGGCGCTTTTTGCGACGGCATTCGGGCAATTGTGCCCAACGGAACCGCACGCAATGTGCCGCGTTCGCGCCGGAAATGCGGCGAAAATTGGGGCGCCGCTCTATGGCGACGGCGAGGCGCGCTCTCTAGGCTGGCTGCCATGCCGGCGCACACCCTGACCCTCTACATCGACTACAAGAGCCCTTACGCCTATCTCGCCAAGGACCCGGCCTACCGGTTGGAGCGCGACATCGGGGTCGCGATCGACTGGCTGCCCTACATCCTCGACATCCCCGCCTATCTCGGCAGCGCCAAGGTCGACGCCGAGGGCCGCGTCCTGGAGCAGGACCGCAACGCCCACCAGTGGCGGCGCGTGAAGTACAGCTACATGGACGTGCGGCGCGAGGCCAACCGGGTCGGGCTCACCATCCGCGGCACGCGCAAGATCTGGGACTCCTCGCTCGCCGGCATCGGGCTCCTCTACGCCAAGCGGCATGGTGTCTTTCGCGCCTACAACGACGAGGTCTTCGAGCGGTTCTGGAAGCACGATCTCGACATCGAGGACCCTGCCGCGCTTGCCGCCGTGCTGGAGCGCGCCGGCGCCGACGCGGCGGGCTTCGCGGCCTTCGCGAAGGGCGAGGGACCGCGCGAGCTGCAGGCGGTGCAGGAGGCCGCCGAGGCCAAGGGCGTGTTCGGCGTGCCGAGCTTCCTCTTTCCCGACGGCGAGCTGTACTGGGGACGCGAGCATCTGCCGCATATCCGCGAGGTCCTGGCGGGGCCGAGAGGTTGACGCTGGGGGACGGCTCGGCTACCCCCTGCGACCCCCTCCGGAACCCCCCAAAAGTGCCCGATTCCGCCGTAGTTCCCGCC
>JAEWKL010000310.1 GCA_023386115.1 Pseudomonadota bacterium | reverse complement strand
GCCGAGGCCCCTGCGCCGGCCCCCGAGTCGCCGCGTCCGAAGCCGGTCCAGCGTGTCGCCTCGGCCGAGGCGCCGACCACCACCCAGGCGATGCCCGCGCCCCAGGCGCCGGTCGGCGGCTTCTCGGTGCAGCTCTCGGTGCGCGCCACCGAGAAGGAGGCCGAGATCGCCTTCAAGCAGGCCCAGGAGCGCTACGGCGCCGTGCTCGGCGGCCAGTCGCCGCTGATCCGGCAGGCCGAGGTCAACGGCAAGTCGATCTACCGCGTCCGCGTCGGGCCGATGTCGAAGGACAGCGCCGACGGCCTGTGCGGCAAGCTCAAGGCCGCGGGCGCCGCCTGCTTCGTCGCCAAGAACTAGCCGTTTGCACCAGGCCTTCGGCACGCCGGGCTTCGGGAAGACCTGAAGCTCGGAGCCGCCAGGCTCGGGGCCTCCCCGCCGCAAGGCGCCCTCGGCGCCGAGCCGGGGGCCCGAAATCCTCCCAGCTGTGGCGCCCCGCCGACAGAATCGGGCCGGCGAATCGCCTAAATTCTCCGCTCTTTCCGCTTGCGATTCCCGATCATCGGCCGCCGCAATGGGCCACCTTGCGGCGCCGGACGGGAGCCCGCGAACGTTTCCCCCTCTCCAACCGACGAGAGCCGCCGTCGATGACCCTTGCCCTGATCCTCGGCTGCGCCGGTCCTGTCTTGAGCCCCGAGGAGGCCGCCTTCTTCCGCGAGGTGCAGCCCTGGGGCTTCATCCTGTTCAAGCGCAACATCGAGACGCCCGCGCAGGTTCGCGCCCTGACGGCGGCGCTCCGCGCGTCCGTCGGCCGGACCGACGCTCCGATCCTGATCGACCAGGAGGGCGGCCGGGTGCAGCGCATGACGCGGCCGCACTGGCGGGCCTACCCGTCCGGCCGGGCCTATCTGCGGGCCGGCGGCCCGGAGGGCGGGCCGGTCCTCGCCGGCCTCGGGGCCCGCCTGATGGCGCACGACCTCGCGGAGGTCGGCATCAACGTGGATTGCGCGCCGGTCCTCGACGTGCCGGTTCCGGGTGCCCACGACGTCATCGGCGACCGGGCCTATGGCACCGATCCGGCGGTGGTCGCGGCCTTCGGGCGGGCGGTGGCCGAGGGGCTGATGGCCGGCGGCGTGCTGCCGGTGATGAAGCACATGCCCGGCCACGGCCGCGCCGGGGCCGACAGCCACCATGCCCTCCCGGTGGTGGAGGCGAGCCTGGATGACCTCGACGCCCACGACTTCCGGCCGTTCCGGGCGCTCGCCGACCTGCCGATGGCGATGTCGGCCCACGTGGTGTTCCGCGCGCTCGACCCGGAGAACCCGGCCACGACCTCCGCCACGGTCATTCGCGAGATCGTGCGCGGCCGGATCGGCTTTAACGGCCTCCTGATGACCGACGACCTGTCGATGAACGCCCTCTCGGGGACGCACCGCGAACGCGCCGCCGCCGCCTTCCGGGCCGGCTGCGACATCGGCCTGCATTGCAACGGCGTTCGGGCCGAGATGGAGGAGGTGGTGGCCTCCGCCCCCGTCCTCGCCGGCGAGGCCCTGCGCCGGGCGGACCGCGCCCTCGCCCGGCTGTCCCAAGCGGCCCCGGCCTTCGACCCGGACGAGGCCCGCGCCCGACTCGATGCCGGGCTCGCCGCCGCGGCCTGAGATGGCGGACGATTTCGGGGAGGCAACCGACGCCGCCGGCGGCGCGGCCTTCGTGGTCGATGTCGACGGCTTCGAGGGGCCCCTCGACCTGCTCCTGGAGCTGGCCCGGCGCCAGAAAGTCGACCTCGCCCGGATCTCGATCCTGGCGCTGGTCGAGCAGTACCTCGCCTTCATCGACGAGGCGCGCCGCCTGCGCCTGGAGCTGGCGGCGGATTATCTGGTGATGGCGGCCTGGCTGGCCTACCTGAAGTCGCGCCTGCTGCTGCCGGCGCCGCCCCGCGGCCCCGAGCCCGCCGCCGGCGACCTCGCCGAGGCCCTGGCCCTGCGCCTGCGCCGCCTCGAGGCGATCCGTGCCGCCGCCCTGATGCTGTCCGAGCGGGCCCAGCTCGGGCGCGACGTCTTCGCCCGCGGCACCACCCCGCCGGAAACCGCCGCCACTGCCCCGGGGGCCTTCGCCGTCACCCTGCACGACCTGATCGCGGCCTATGCCCGCCAGCGCCAGGAGCGGGTCCGGGCGCAGGTGACGCTGCCGCCGCGCAGCGTGTGGTCCCTGGTCGATGCACGCGCCGCCCTGGAGCGGCTGATCGGCCCGGGGGACGAGTGGACCGACCTCGATTCCTACCTTGCCCAGTACCTGGCCGATCCAAAGCGCCGGGCCACGGTGCGCGCCTCCTCGCTCTCGGCGGTGCTGGAGCTCGCCCGCGAGGGCCAGCTCCTGCTGCGCCAGGACGGGCCCTTCGCGCCGATCCAGATCCGCGCCACCGGGCCGTGAGTCGCGTGGCGAAGGCTCATCCCCCGCCTCTCCCCTCCGAGGCGGCCCGCCTCGCCGAGGCGCTGATCTTCTGCGCCCCCGCGCCCCTCTCCGAGGCCGACCTCGCCGCCCGGCTCCCCGCCGGCACCGACGTGCCGGCCGTTCTCGCCGAGGTCGCCCGCGCCTACGCCCCCCGGGGCATCACGCTGGCGCGCGTGGCGGGCGGCTACGCCTTCCGCACCGCGCCCGACCTTGCCACCGCCCTGCGCGGCGGCGTCCCCGAGGCGCGCAAGTTGTCGCGGGCCGCCCTCGAGACGCTCGCCATCGTCGCCTACCACCAGCCGGTGACCCGGGCCGAGATCGAGGAGATCCGCGGCGTCACCACGTCGAAGGGATCCCTCGACCTCTTGCTCGAGACCGGCTGGGTGCGCCTGCGCGGCCGGCGCCGCACGCCGGGGCGCCCGGTGACCTACGGCACCACCCCGGCCTTCCTCGACCATTTCGGCCTCGATGCCGTCTCGGACCTGCCCGGGCTCGACGAGCTGAAGGGCCTCGGCCTGATCGAGGGCCGGCTGCCCGCCGGCTTCCGGGTGCCGCAACCGAGCGACGATGCGGGAGCCGACGAGGATCCGTTGAGCCCCGGCGACGCCACGCCGGACTGAATTCCCGGGTGGGGCATTCGGCCAACCCCCGAGGAAACGCTTGTTTTCGCCTCCCGCCGTCCTTAGGTTCCGGCCGGACCGCCAGCGCTCCGGCCGCCACCCGGCGACGATGAGCCTGCGGGATCAGAGGTTTGGGGCGTCGCACGACGCCCCGCGAGAGTGCCGCGGCGGCTTGAAGACGCTGCGCAGGAGAGAACCATGGGCGGCGCGAGTATCTGGCACTGGATCGTCGTCGGCGTGATCGTCATGCTGCTGTTCGGGCGCGGCAAGGTGTCCGAGCTGATGGGCGACGTCGCCAAGGGCATCAAGGCCTTCAAGAAGGGCATGGCCGACGAGGACCAGGCCCCGACCACGACGGCGCAGGTGCCCCACGCGCAGGTCCCGCCCGTCCAGGTGGCCCCGCCGGTGGTGCAGCCGGCCCCGGTCCAGCCTGTCCACGTACAGCCGACGAACGTGCCGCCGACTCAGGTCCAGCCGACCCATGTGCCGACCGCGCAGATGCCGCCGGTCGGCACCGCCGAACCGAACGTCGACCGCAAGGTCGGCTGAGCGGGCCGTCTTCGAGCCTGATCCCCGCACAGGAGCGCGTGGCCTCGGGTCCGCCTCCTCGAAGTGCCTTACGCGTTCGATGCAGGTTCCCGGCCGCTGTCCGCCTGCGAGCGGCCCGCGCTCAACCGGAACCTGCTCGGCGGTGACTGGCGCCGGCGCGCCGGCGTGCTAGACAGCCCGCGCGAGGCGCCCGCTTCACGAGTCGCACCGCGCGAGTAGCAGGGCCGTCACGCCATGTTCGATATGAGTTGGGGCGAGGTGATGCTGATCGGCGGCGTCGCGCTCGTCGTCATCGGCCCCAAGGACCTGCCCAAGGCCCTGCGCACCGTCGGCCAGGTCACCGCCCGCCTCAAGCGCATGGCGGGCGAGTTCCAGAGCCAGTTCAGCGAGGCGATGCGCGAGGCGGAGCTCGACGAGGTCCGCCGCGAGGTCGAGGGCATCAACCGCAGCGTCTCGTCGGCGACCGCGACCGGCTTCAACCCGGTCCAGACCATCCGCAACGAGATCAAGGGCGCGGTCGACGGTGCCCCCAACATCGACGGCGCCCCGAAGCCCGCCACGATGGCCTTGCCGGGGGCGGATCCCCTCGCCGCGGAGCCGTCCGCCGCGGCGCTGCCCGAGCCGGTCGACCCGGCCGCCCCGCCGGCCTATCAGCTGCCTGACCCCGCGGCCGAGAAGCCGTCGGTCTCGGCGCTGGCGGCCGCGACCGCGCAGCTCAAGGCCGACGCGGCCCGTGCCGCTCCGGACGCCTCCCCTTCCCACGACAAAGCCAGCACGGGCCCGACCGCATGATCACCGAGGCCGATGAAGCCGAGATCGAGGCCTCGCGCGCACCCCTGATCGAGCACCTGATCGAGCTGCGCTCGCGGCTGATCAAGTCGCTGCTCGCCTTCGGGGTGATGTTCTTCGTCTGCTTCTTCTTCTCGCAGCACATCTACAACATCCTCGTTCACCCCTATGTGAGCGTGGTGGGGGCCGAGAAGGCGCGGCTGATCGCGACGCACTTCCTCGAGCAGGTCTTCACCAACATCAAGCTCAGCGTCTTCGGCGCCGGCTTCCTGTCCTTCCCGGTCGTCGCCACCCAGCTCTATGCCTTCGTGGCCCCGGGCCTCTACCGCAACGAGCGCCGGGCCTTCCTGCCCTACCTCGTCGCCACGCCGGTCTTCTTCGTGCTCGGCGCCCTCGTCGTCTACTTCCTGGCGATGCCGCTGCTGATCCGCTTCTCGGTCAGCCTGCAGCAGATCGGCCAGCCCGGCGAGGCCACGATCGAGCTTCTGCCGAAGGTGGACGAGTACCTCTCGCTCATCATGACGCTGATCTTCGCCTTCGGGATCGCGTTCCAGCTGCCGGTGATCCTGACCCTGCTGGGCCAGATCGGGCTGATCGACTCGAAGTTCCTGAAGGACCGCCGGCGCTACGCGATCGTGCTGGTCTTCGTCGCTGCCGCGGTGCTGACCCCGCCGGACGTGATCAGCCAGCTCTCGCTCGCGATCCCGATGCTGCTCCTCTACGAGGCCTCGGTGTTCTCGGTGCGGGCGATGGAGAAGCGCCGCGAGCGGGCCCGGGCGGCGGAGGAAGCGGCGGGAGAATAAGGCCTCGCCTCAGCTCCCATCCAGGGTCCTGCCATCCTGCGTGTCATCCCGGATCTCGCCAAGGTGAGAACCCGGGACCCATAACCGCCGACCGTTCAGGAGGATGCGGGTCGCGTCCCGCGCATCATTCCCCACCATCGGTACGTCGGCGCGTGCCTTCGGCGCGGGCCTTCGGCACTCCGGGCTCCGCTCCGGGGCCGCGGAATCATGCGGCGGATCGCACCGAGCGTTAGGACGAGCCTTCACGGTCGGTGCCGACCAGCTCGGCCGCCCCCAACTCCCCGTCCATCTGCGCCGCCAGTTCGAAGAACCGCCGCCGCACCTCACCCGCGTAGGGGTTCTCGCGCTCGATCGCGTGGTAGACTTCCGGCGCGTCGTGCCGGACCATCCCGACGGCCTGCATCACCAGGTCGAAGCTGCGGGTGGTCATCCGGGTCGGCAGCGGCTCCATCGCCACCAGCACCTTGGCGATCAGGTGCGTCAGCCCCTGCACCGCCGCCGCCTCGCGGTCATGCGCCTCCGGCGTGGTCAGGATCACGGTGAGCCCGAGCGCCCGGCGCAGGAAGGCGCCGACCTTGGGTCCGCGGCCGCCCCGCACCGGGCAGACCGCGATCTTGAGGCCGCGCAAGCCGTCCCGCGCGCTCTGCGGCCCGAACAGCGGGTGGGTCGCGACAATGTCGACCCAAGGCGGCAGGCCGGACCGCATGATCTGCGCCGGCCGCACCTTCACCGAGCCGACATCGAGGACGAGGGCGCCCGGATTCAGGTGCGGGGCGATGTCCCGGACCACCGCGGCGAGGGTCGGGACGGGAGTTGCCAGAACCACCACCGGGCAGGCGGCGGCCTCCGCCAGGCTGCCCGGCGCGAGCCCGGCCGCCACGAGGACCGAATCGGGCACGAACGGGTCGTGGACCCGGAGCGAGAAGAGCGGCGCCAGATGCGCGGCGACGAGGCGGCCGAAGGCACCGAAGCCGATCAGGCCGAGGGCGGGGAGCGGGATGGGGGAGGACGGCACGGGGAACCTCGGATCAGGGGCGAGGTCGGCGGGCCTGGAATGTCCGAGAAGCCTCAACCGCCGACACGTCGCAGCGGTTGAGAGATGACGAGCACTCCGCCGCTAGGTGCGCGGCGCGGAATAGAGTCCGGTCGGGAGGGCGCTGGTCATGGCTGAGCCTGTAGCCGCGTCCTGCCCTCGGCGTCAATCAGAACTCGATGCCCTCCTGCGCCTTCACCCCCGCGGCGAAGTGGTGCTTCACTAAGCCCATCTCGGTGACGAGGTCGGCGGCGGCGATCAGCTCCGGCTTGGCGTTGCGTCCCGTCACCACGACGTGCAGGTCCGGCCGGCGCCGGCTCAACGCCTCGACCACCTCGGGCAGCGGCAGGTAATCGTAGCGCAGCGCGATGTTGAGCTCGTCGAGGATCAGGAGCCGAATGCTCGCGTCGGCCATCAGCGCCTCGGTCCTGGCCCACGCCGCCTGCGCGGCCGCCACGTCGCGGGCACGGTCCTGGGTCTCCCAGGTGAAGCCCTCCCCCATCGTGTGCCAGGCGACCTGGTCGCCGAAACGGTCGAGGGCGAAGCGCTCGCCGGTCTCCCAGGCGCCCTTGATGTACTGCACCACCCCGACCCGCCAGCCGCGGCCCAAGGCGCGCAGCATCAGCCCGAAGGCGGCGGTCGACTTCCCCTTGCCGGGACCGGTATGGACGATGAGCAGACCCTTCTCGATCGTCTTGGCCGCCACCTCGGCGTCCTGCACCGCCTTGCGCTTCTCCATCTTGGCGCGATGGCGTGCCGCCTCGTCGTCGCTCATCGTGCATCTCCCTTGAGAATCATCGGCAGGCCCGCCACCACCAGCACCACCCGGTCGGCCACGGCCGCCAGACGCTGGTGCAGGCGCCCGGCCTCGTCGCGGAACCGGCGGGCGAGCGCGTTCTCCGGCACGATGCCGAAACCCACCTCGTTCGAGACCAGCACCATGGGCCCGGCCGCCGCCCGGCAGGCTTTCACCAACGCGTCGAGCTCCGCCGCGAGGTCGGCGTCCTCGTCCAGCATCGCGTTGGTCAGCCACAGGGTCAGGCAATCGACCAGAACGGGCCGGCCGGCCGGCGCCTTCCGGATCACCGCCGGCAGGTCGCGCGGCGCATCGACCGTCTCCCAGCGAGCGGGGCGGCGGGCGCGGTGCGCGGCGATGCGCGCGCGCATCTCGTCGTCCCAGGCCTGCGCTGTCGCGACATAGAGCCAGGGACCCGGCCGCGCCTCGATCAGCCCTTCGGCGTAGCGGCTTTTGCCTGAGCGAGCGCCGCCCAGAACCAGGGTCAGGCGCGGGGCGGCGCGGTCCGGATCCGGCACAGGCATCTCCTCTTGGACATCCAGTTGGACATCTCGGACTCTCGGACATCCCGGAAAACCCGAACATCCCGGAAAACCCAGGGCCGGAGGTGTCGCGGCAGGCTGCGCCGATTGCAAGCCCGCCAGCAACCCGATAGGGTCGCCGTGACGGTGCCTCGGTGACGAGGTGAAAAGGGAACGTGGGATCCGGAATCCTTTCCGGTGTGCCGCGGCTGCCCCCGCAACTGTGAGCGGCCGCACACGGTCCGCCATCGGCCACTGGAGCGATCCGGGAAGGCGGTGGGCCGGCTCAAGAGGCTGCGAGCCAGGAGACCTGCCGTCACCCCTTTCTCTCGACGCCGCCGGTGGGGCGGCAGGAGTTCGTCATGGTCGCGATTACCCGGTCCCTCTCTCCCGCCCTCGTCGGCGAGCGCCTGAGCGCCGTCCTTCTCGCCGCAACGCTCGGCGTCGGGCTGCTGTTCGTGTCAGGCTTCGCGCCCGTGGTCGCCCTGCACAACGCCGCCCACGATTGGCGCCACGCCCACAATTTCCCCTGCCACTGACCAGGGACTGACCCTTGTAAAGCCGCGTGGCCTGCACCCGGATCGGGCGCGGGCCCGCGGCCCATTGGTCGTGCAGGTGATCCCACAATGACGAAACGTCTGCTCGCCGCGGCCCTGGTCGCCGGCTTCCTCGCCGCGTGCGTGACCTCGGCTCTGCAATTCGCCCTCACCTCGCCGCTGATCCTGGCGGCGGAGAAGTACGAGACCGCCGAGACCGTCGCGCCCACCCATGCCTTCGCCAACCCCTTGATCGTGCTCGCCCATTCTGGCCACAGCTCTGCCGGCCACGACCATGGCGGCGAGCCGCAATGGCAGCCGGCGCCCGGCCTGCCGCGCCTCGCCTTCACGGCGCTCGCCACGCTGGTGAGCGGCGTCGGCTACGCGCTGCTGCTCGGCGCGGTGCTGGTC
>JAEWKL010000301.1 GCA_023386115.1 Pseudomonadota bacterium | reverse complement strand
CTGCAGGGCTGCGCTGCGTTTCGGCACCGGATCGATTCCCGGTCGCGGTGGGTTGACCCCGTGCCGCATCTGCCGCGGTGCGGAGCGAGACATGATCAACCTGTTGCTGTCCTCGATGATGCTCGCGATTGAAGCCCAGAAGGTCGTCGAACTGCGAATGGTCCGGCTGGCCTGGGGCGGGCAGGAGGGGTGGACCGAGGCTCAATCCATGGTGGCGGAGAAAGTCTCGGCAGCCGGCGAGGCGATGGTGACGCTCTCGTTCGGCGGATCGCCCGAAGCGGTGATCGCCCGCTACCGCGAGCACGTAGCGGCGAACACCAAACGGCTCGCGGCGCCATGACCGCATCGGGAGTGACCGCGTCGGGGGTCGCGATGGATGCTCAGCGCCTGATCGAGACCGAGCATCACCTCGCCCTGGCCGATCGTGTGTGGAGGGCCGAACTTCGGCGCCTCCACGGCCCAGACGGCGTTCTGTTGCATGGCTACGGTCCTCTCGGCAGGGGCGAGCCGGGGACACAGCAGCGTACGGCCTACGAAGTCCGCCAAGCCGCCATCGCGGCATGGCGACAAGCGAGAACCCGCAGAAACTCCGCGATGTGATCGCCATACGATCTCGTGACCTCACCCTTCCGTCGGCGTCCGTTGCGGCGTGAAGAGTGGAGCAAGGCTTCGTATAATCTGGCACACGGCGGCCGACCATCAGACGGTCGCCAGCCTGATCTCGGGGGGACGGCCCATGATCCAATCGGCCTGCCCGAGCCGCTGAACGGCTTACAGGGGCGTGATGGGAACCTCACCCAGCGGACGTCGCGTTCTCCCGTGCCATCGAGATACTGTCCGTGAGCACCGACGAGGGTTGGGGAACGCCACCGCTCCGGGCGACGGGACGAAACCTCATGCCAAGGAGCCTCGACTGTCCGCGATGACCGACTCCGCAACGCACCTTACGCCCGATAGGGAGCCCCGGATCTCGACCGGCGTGCCAGGTCTCGACGACGTTCTCTGCGGCGGCCTCACCCCGAGCCGGCTCTACCTGCTGGAGGGCACTCCCGGCACCGGCAAGACCACCATCGCGCTCCAATTCCTTCGTGAGGGGGCGGCCCGCGGTGAACGGGCGCTCTACGTCACCTTGTCCGAGACCGCGGACGAGCTTCGTGCCGCTGCGGCGACGCATGGATGGTCGCTCGATGGCATCGACGTTTACGAACTCGTCGACGAGATGGGGCTGGATCCCGATAGCGAGCAATCGATCCTGCATCCCTCCGAGCTCGAGCTGGGTGAGACCGTCAAGGAGGTCATCGCCCGCGTCGGCGAGACGAAGCCCGACCGGGTGGTGTTCGACAGCCTCTCGGAGTTGCGTCTGCTCGCCCAGAACCCGTTGCGCTACCGGCGTCAGATCCTGGCCCTCAAGCGCTTCTTCGCCAAGCGCGCCTGCACCGTGCTGATGCTCGACGACAAGACCTCGGAGACGGGGGACGTTCAACTCCACAGCATCGCGCACGGCGTGATCTCCCTGGATCAGATGACGCGCGAGTACGATTCCGAGCGCCGACGGCTGCGCATCGTGAAGATGCGAGGCATCAAGTTCCGCGGTGGCCACCACGACTTTGTGCTGGAGACCGGCGGCATCCGGGTGTTCCCACGTCTGATCGCATCGGAGCACCACGCGCCCTTCGACCCGGTGGCTCAGTCCACCGGTTCGGCCGAGCTCGACCTGCTGCTCGGCGGGGGCCTCGTGCCTGGGACCAACATGCTCTTGCTCGGGCCCTCCGGCGTCGGCAAGACCACGACCGCGGTCCGCTGCATGGAGGCGGCGCTGGAGCGCGGCGAGAGCGCGACCTACTACCTGTTCGACGAAGGCCTCGCGACCTTGCTGACCCGGGCGGCCACGCTCGGCATGGACCTGAGACCGCACCTCGCATCTGGGCGGCTGACCATCAAGCAAATCGACCCCGCCGAGGTCTCGCCGGGCGAGTTCGCCACCATGGTCAGGGAGGCGGTCGAGGAGCGCGGGTCGGCCGTCGTCGTCATCGACAGCCTCAACGCCTACCTGCACGCAATGCCGGGCGAGGAGTTCCTCATCCTGCAGATGCACGAGTTGCTGAGCTACCTGAACCAGCAGGGCGTCACCACCCTGCTGGTCCTCGGCCAGCACGGCGTCGTCGGCGAGGTCCGCACGGATGTCGACCTGAGTTATCTCAGTGACTGCATCCTGCTGTTCCGGTTCTTCGAGGCCCAGGGCATGGTCCGCACCGCCCTCTCGGTGGTGAAGAGCCGGGTCAACGCACACGAGCGCACCATCCGCGAGCTGAAGCTGTCCGAGGGCGGCCTGCAGGTCGGCCAAGCGCTCGACGATTTCGAGGGCGTGCTGACGGGCCTGCCGGCCTACCGGGGGAAGGTGGCGATGCTGACGGGCCAAGCGCCCGCCGGGGGCGAGGCGTGAGCGTTCCGGTTGGGCACGAGGAGCGCATCCTGATCCTGGCGCCGCGGGGACGCGATGCCGCGGTGTCCGCGCAGGTGTTCGCCGGGGCCGGTACGCTCAGCGAAGCCTGCCACGATCTGATGGTTTGGCTCGACGGCCTCCGAGCCGGCGCCGGTGCCGCCCTCGTCACCGAGGAGGCGCTGGAGGGCGACCTCACCGACCTGTTCGCGTGGCTCGACGCGCAGCCGGCCTGGTCGGATTTCCCTTTCATCGTTCTCGCGACCCGCCAGGCCGGCCGCCGCTCCGAGCGTGCGGCGCATCGGCTCGCCCGGCTCGGCAACGTCGTCCTGCTGGAGCGCCCGGTGAACGCCGAGACGCTCGTCAGCGCCGCGGCCTCCGCCCTGCGAGCGCGCCGCCGCCAGTACCAGGCCCGCGGACTTCTCCTGGAGCGCGAGCGGGCTCAAGCGCAGCTCCGCCTCGCCAACGAGGACCTCGAGCGGCGCGTGGCCGAGCGCACGAGGGAGGTCCAGACCGCACACGAGAACCTCGCCTTCGCCCTCGACGCCGCCGGCATGGCCTCCTGGGACATCGACGTCCGCACCGGAGCATCGCGGTGCTCGCCCCGCTTCGACGCCGTCTTCGGGTACGGCGCAGATGGGCCGCGTTGGGACCGGGAGGGCCTCTTCGCCCATATCGTGGAGGACGACCGTGAAATCGCCGAGCGCGTGTTCGCGACGGCCACGGAAACCGGCACGCTCGACCTGGAATGCCGTATCCGGCGCGCGGACGGGCAGGTGCGCTGGATCGCACTCAGGGGCCGGATCAAGTACGGGGACGAAGGTACGGCCGCGCGCATCGCCGGCATCCTGATGGACCGCACCGACCAGCGCCTGACCGAGGAGGCGCTGCGCCAGGCCCAGAAGATGGAGGCCATCGGGCAGCTCACCGGCGGCGTGGCGCATGATTTCAACAACCTGCTCACCGTCATCGTCGGCGGGCTCGACATGATGTTGCGCCGACCCGAGCAGGTCGACCGGGTCAAGCGGCTGGCCGAGGCGGCGATGGGCGCCGCGCGGCGCGGCGAGCAACTGACCCAGCAGCTCCTCGCCTTCTCGCGCCGGCAGATGCTACGGCCCCAGACGCTCAACCCGAACCGGTTGCTCATCGACTTCAAGCCGCTCGCCGGACGGGCGGCTGGAGGTGCCGTCGAGCTCGTCTTCGACCTCGACCCGGCGCTGGACCCGATCCGTATCGACCCGGCCCAGTTCGAGGCGGCGGTGTTGAACTTGGTCGTGAACGCGCGCGATGCGATGGACGGTCAAACGGGCCAAGCCCGCATCGCAGTGACGAGCCGCAACGTTCATCTCGGCACCGCGGCGGTGGCCGACCGCGGCGTGGCACCCGGACCCTACGTCGTCGTGTCGGTCACCGATACCGGCAGCGGCATCCCGCCGGACAAGCTCCAGCGCGTGTTCGAGCCGTTCTTCACGACCAAGGAGGTCGGGAAGGGCACCGGTCTCGGGTTGAGCCAGGTCTATGGGTTCACCCGCAGCGCCGGCGGGTTCGCGAAGATCGATTCCGAAGTCGGCCGGGGCACGACCGTTAGCCTGTGCTTCCCGCGCTCGACCGACCCGGCCGGGGAGGAGGTCGGCGCGGGACCGGCCGCGGCCATCCCCCTGCGCCGCGCCGGTGAGGGGGAGACGGTGCTGCTGGTGGAGGACGACGAGCCGGTGCTTGCCATGGCGATCGAGAGCCTGGAGGAGCTGCGCTACCGGGTCGTCGTCGCTCGCAACGCCGCCGAGGCGCTGGAGCACCTGTCGGGCGTGGAGCGCATCGACATCCTCTTCTCGGACGTGGTGATGCCCGGCGGCATGAACGGGTCGCAGCTCGCCGTCGAGGCGCAGCGGCTCCGCCCAGGCATCAAGATCCTGCTGACCTCGGGCTACGTGGCGAACCTTGACGAGGGTCAGGTGATCGGCCTCGGCGAGTTGCCGGTGCTGAACAAGCCCTACCGCCGCGACGAACTCGCCCGTTCGCTCAGGCTGGTGCTCGGCGGCGCCTGACGCCATAGCAAGCGCCTGGGGAGGCGTGGGCACGCTCCGCGCACCGTATTTTCGCGCCGGCCGTGGGAGGCCCACCTCTTACGTGGGTGGCCGGGTCTTCGTTGCCAGAACGAGGATCCCGGGACGTCTGCAACCCAGCGCATCTCTCGATGCCCGAGGAACATGTGGCCACCGGCCGCCTGGTCCGATCCGGGCTTGCCGACCGCTCGTCCACGCACCTTGAATGGGCCACAACATGCTGATGTTATGACCACTCGCAAAGCGTCTGCTTTAAGGTAGAGAGCAGCCCTCCCAGGGGTCAGCATTTGAAGTCAGCTTAGGGCCAGCAGTTTGGATTGCGCGATCATCAACGTAATGTCCGATTGGGGTCGAGAGCATCCCCCGTCATGAACAAGCTAATTGGGTTTCGACCTTAGGTCACCCTATCGCCGGGCGCGTTCGGCAGGTGGCGGGCCCTCCTACGCGATCCGACACGGTGGATAGCCTCGCCCTTTCGCACGCAAGAAAAAGCACGGTCCTGCGACATTGACGTATTACCTGAACTCTGCCTGTGGGTTAAGTTCAATTAGTTCACGAACTGCCTTCGGTTAACCCCTTGCAGTCGCGCGCAGAGTTGGGCATCAATCTCCCCACAGTTCGAAATGTGTCCAGAGCCCGGCACCACTGCCGGTCGACCGCACTCCCCGCTGATCCCTGACCATCGTGAGGTCCTCGCCCACCGGCGAGCCCAGCCTGCGCCCACCCGGGCCGTGGGCCACACGGCGTTGGGGCGCCACTCGCGCAACCGAGGTGAACCGTGCCGATCCCCAGTCAGGCAGCCCCCTCCTATGTCACGATCGCCGCCGCAGCGGAGCAGGTCGGCGAGCCCGCGCACGTCCTGAGGTTCTGGCAGGAGCAGTTCCCCCAGATCCGCCCGCTCACTCGGGCAGGTGGGCGCCGGCTCTACGACGGCGCAACCCTCGAGCTCCTCCTCGGGATCCGGCACCTGCTGCGTGACCAAGGCCGCACCATCGCTGGCGCCAAGGCATTCCTCGCGCAGCATGGCACCAAGCACGTTCGGGCGCTCGGCACTGGCGCGGCAGGCTCGACGAGCACCGATCCGGAGAACATCGAGGGCATGCGGCGCGATTTCGATGCGGTCGCGGCCAACGCAATCGGCCGTGGCCTCCAGGAATTGTGGGTCGCCGAGGAGATGATCACTGTCGGGGTTCGGCGGCTCCGTGATTGCGCCAACAGGGACACGATCAGGGAAGCCCTGGCGCTCGCCCTCGAGCAGAACGGCCTCGGCGGTATCGTCCATCACCGGGGGGCATGATGCGGAAGCCCTCAAAAATCCGTCTCGCCCGGCCGCTCCTGCAAGCTGCCGACCACCGTACCACCCAGCCGCCGCCGAAGCGGGCCGACCCGGAACTGCTGACGCCCGAACATCGCGCCTGGCGCCTCGCTGCCCTCCGGGCCGCACATTGGCGCTGCCAGTGGCCGGGCTGCGATGCCCAGGGTGGACATGGCGGCGTGATCCTGATCGCCGATCACATTGTGGAGCGATCGGACGGCGGCGCGTTGTATGATCCGAGCAACGCCCAAGTGCTGTGCAAGGAGCACCATTCCCTGAAATCTGCCGACGCCCGAGCTCGCCGGCACGGGCTGCGCTGAACGCGGGACACGCGTCCATGCCCAGCGCTCTCGTGACGCCGAGGCCGTCGATGCCGCTGACTGGCTGGCATGAACGGCCCCGTTGGTCGCCCTCTTAGGCGACCTTCTCTCCATGGAACGTCTCTATCGAATCCATGACCTTGTCGGCATTCGCATCATCGACCTGGACCGAAACCCTTACCTTCCCGCGCAGCGCGGGCTGGCCGTCCGTGTCCGACTTCAAATGGCCGTCCTCGACATCCGCTCGCGCTGCTTCCGTCCCGGACGTGTTCTCGCTTGAGGCCGGCCCGACGCTGACAGCCTTCCGGTCTAAGTCGTGCTCCTGCACGATGTGCTCCACCGCCATCTCGGCGTCCCGGCGCGATTTGAATTCGGCTGTGATGGTCTTCGGCATGGGGAACTCCGGCGTGCGTGGATGCAAGTCGGCAACAAGCCCCCTCGGGGAAAGTTCAGCCCAGATCGTAACCGCCTACGGCGTACGCACGGCGGCTCACCGCCGGCCACTCGTTCGCACGGCGCAGCGGGATGCGAGCTTCGATCAGGAGGTCATCGTCGAGCAGCCCTTGCGCCACCTCGAGCGAGGCTTCGGGAAAGGCCTCCAGAATGGCTCGCGCGGCCGCATCGATGTGCGCCTCGCGGTTGGGACCATACTCGATCAGGACGTGCTTCAGAACGCAGAGCATGGCCGCGGTGTACCCGCCCCGGATCCCCATCCGGTAGTGCACCCTGGCAACGGTCGCGCTGCAGGATCAGGGCAGCAGCGGGTTCAGCACCGGCGCCAGCGCCAAGCCGAGAACGAAGGCAGCGACTGCCATGCGACGGAATTGGTTCGACGTGACCATGTGAGCCCCCCAGGCGACTGCTTTCAGCCGGCGTTGCGAGATCTCGTAGCCGTCGGTGATTGCGTGCGTGTGTTGTGCACCGAGGCGAATTGTTTCGTGGTGCGGAGGCGCACCGAATCTCGCTCGATCGACCCCACCAGAAACGGATCTTCCCGGGGGACACCTCAAACGGCAGCGTGCCCATCGTGCTGCCCTTCCTCCCTTGGCAGAATGACCAATCGATCAGGAGGGCCAGGGAAGCCCGTCAGCCTCTCAGGCCATTCCAGCAGCGCCCAGCACCATCGAGCCCGCCCACGCCCCGCCTAGGCCATCCCTGGGCCCAATGCAGATGGGGATTGCCCCTGGCGTCGAGGGGGAGGGGTAGGGTCGAAAGTGTGGGGGCCGTAAGGGTCTGAACCCAAACGGATATTACGCGCGCATTTTTTGTGCCCGAACCCGAATTTTCCCGTGTCGAAATTCCAGAAGCCCTCGTCTCGGGAGGGGCATTTCCAAGCCATTTTCCTTGACATTTCAGGACTTTGAGGTTTTCGCGCAGCCTGTCGCGAAATGCCCACCAACCGGGCGGCGCCTCACGACCAGGAGCCCGCTGTGAACGACAACCAGAACCCCGCGCTGCGGCACGCCACGAACAGCATCGTCATCGCCGGTGAGCGCCTGATCGGCCCGGGAATCGACGAGTGGGTGGTCGGCCTGGCGATGCTCACCGCGGGAGTGGCGCATCTAGGCCCCCTGGCGGAGGAACTGGACGGGGCCGAGGCTCGGCCCTGACGCCCGCCTCGCTCACCTGAGCGCGCCCACTGAGGCACTCGCGCCCGTAGCGGCGCGCCTCCTGATCGAACTCCTGCGGGTTCCTGGTCCCCGCGGGCGACCCACTCGGCGGTGGCCCGAACCTGGACCAGCCCTCAGACGGATCAACTAACTTCGAATTTGGGAGCCTGTGATGGCGCGCCAACCCCTTCGTATTGTCAGAGGCACCGCCGCTGAGACCGCTGCTTATGCAGGGCCGAGCGGTGAACTGGTCTTCAACACGGACAAGAAGCTGGTTCACGCCCAGGATGGCGCGACGCTTGGCGGTGTCCCACTGGCTCCTCTCGGCCCGGATCTCAAGGTCCCGGTCTCCTACTTCCCTCCGGCTGCACCGATCCCGGTCAGCCTGGAGCAATTCGGCGGCGATCCGTCCGGACAGAACCCGACTGCAAACGATGCCGCGGTCTTGCAGGTCCTTATGGCAATCAAGAGCTCCAACTATGGCGGTGCGTTCAAACTGCGCGACCGTGGTTTCTATCGCCTTACGAAGACTATCGATTTCAGTTCCGTCGTTCCTGGCCAGAGCCTGTTCTTCGGCTGCGACGTGGCTGCCGGGTTCGGCTGCAAGATCCAGAACGTCGGCAATGCGCCTGTTCCGCTCTTCACGGCCAACAGTCCGGCTCTAGATGCCGAAACGCTCACCATCTCTGGTTTGACCTTCGTTGGTCCGACCAACAACGGCGACGGCGCACGGATTGGCCTCATCGACAACCGAGCCGGCGTGCGTCTGCGCGATCTCAAGCTGTACGACTACCGAGATGGTATCAAGTTGAGCCGGAGTTACGCGTTCGAGGCATCCAACATTGTGGGCGGCAACATCGGGGGCTCCGTCATTGAGACCGCCCCAGATGGGACGTCCAACAACACCCTGTTCTCAAACGTGAAGGCGTTCTTCTGCGGGAACACGCTCAATAAGGCGCCGTTCCGTTTCCTCGGAGCGCCTGGTGGCGAGGCCGGGAACGCCCTGGTCATCAATGCAATGGACATTGAGAGCTGCTATTCGGGGGTTGAATTCTCGAATATGCATGGCGTTACGATCAACGGCTATTATGCTGAGTATACCACTGGCGAGTTGATTGTTTTCTCCGGCCCCTGCAGCAACTTTGAGGCCCACGGCCTCTGGCTCAATGGCGTAGCCGACCCGTCGGCCGGCGCGAACAGCATCCTGACGCTCGCCAATCTCAGCCGGTCGCGTCTGTCGGGCATGCTGCGTCGCGTCACAGCGAACTACGACGCTGCCGCCTATGACATCTCGGCGCGGTGGAAGCTCGGGACCGGGGCCCTGCTGAGCAATCAACCCGCCCTTCGGCCACTTACACTGTCGGCGCCTTGGGTGAAGTCGTCGGACAGCCCGCCGCTAGGGCTGCGAGTGACCGATGATGGCATGGTGCAGTTGTTCGGGACTGTGCAGGGGGGAGACGACTACACGACTATCGCCCAGATCCCGGCAGGTTTCCGTCCTCCTGCGCCTATCTTTGTTACCGTTGCCACGATGCGGACCGATGCAGATCAAACCGGGCAGGCAGTCCTACAGATTAGCACAAACGGCAACATCGTAGCACGCGCGATCGCCAATCCCGGGGCAACCAAGATCCACCTATCCGGCGGCTTCCGCGCCTTCTGACCGCTCGATGCGCCGCCCGGCCCGAGCCTGACCCACCACAATCCGGAGATCCCGATGACCGTCGCTGATGTTCATCGCGCCTCCGAAGAGATCCCCGCCGAGTTTCTTGGTCCTCGGCAGGCGCCGGGCGTGATGACCCCGGCGCGGACCACAGGGCGGTGTCCGCGAGAACACCCTGAGCCGGCGGCCCTACTCCGAAGGGGCGTGGCCGGCACGACGCCCCAGGTCGAGCGCGGAGGTACCGGCACCGGGGGCGCCCTCCTGCACGAGCAGGTGCCTGACAGCATCTCTCGTTCCGATGTCCCAGGCTGTGGGACCTAAGGGGCCACATGCGTCCCGCCATTCTATTTCAGGCTCTTGATCTGAAGGGCCACAAATGGTAAATAATAGGGGCCTCAGCATACTCAGGCCACGGGAGCATCGAAGCGATAGGAGATAGCATTATGTCGCCCCACACAGTCGAGGCTGTCAGCCGCTTCCTCAACGAGGTGTCTCTAGCACTCAGCCGCCTCGCTGATAGCATCTCTGCCGACCGTGGTCCCACACCGGAGCAGAACGAGAGCGCATCAGTTATCGTTCAGCTGAGAGAACTGAAAGCTAAGAGCAACAGAAGCTGGGTCATGCTGTACCGTGGTCTCTTAGATCTTGCTGATCAGCCGGTTCAACACTCGACCCCCGCTGTCGCCTCTTCATCTCGCTCGTTCGCCCGGAGCGCGATGAAAATCACGACACGCACCGCGCCAGAATTGCTCGAGATCCTCCGCGAGAAGGGCTGGGGGGTTGAGGCTCCGGATTTGCAGTGACAGGGACGATAACTGGGCCTTCGCAGCCTCCGAGGTGGTGGAGACGGACAAAGCCCGGAACCGCCCTAGCGGCGTCCCGTTGGCCGACGGTATCTCCTCGGTACACACCTTCAGCCCCGCCGGCAGCCGTCGAGCGGGGCTTTTTCGTGCTCACCTCAGGGCATTTTTGACACGCCCAATTGCACCAGATACTTAGCTGGCAGTGTCTCCCCCGCCCACGCGGGGATCGACCGGG
Organism: Pseudomonadota bacterium; assembly: GCA_023386115.1. Classification (GTDB taxonomy): domain Bacteria; phylum Pseudomonadota; class Alphaproteobacteria; order Rhizobiales; family Beijerinckiaceae; genus Methylobacterium. The sequence goes on along the minus strand of JAEWKL010000301.1, from coordinate 20,430 downwards.
CTCGGTCTGGTGGGCGCGCCAGCCGTTCCGGTCTCCCCCGCCCACGCGGGGATCGACCTGGACGCGGTGGGCATTTTGGGCCTTTACGGCAGTCTCCCCCGCCCACGCGGGGATCGACCGCCGAGACCGAGGGGATCGAGCGCGACATGCGCGTCTCCCCCGCCCACGCGGGGATCGACCCTCGCCGGACACCCGCCCGATGATCGACATGGGGTCTCCCCCGCCCACGCGGGGATCGACCCCGGCGTTGGACGCCTGCGCAGAGAGCGCGATGGTCTCCCCCGCCCACGCGGGGATCGACCCGCAACCGAAGTCGCGGATCGCTTCCTCTACCCGTCTCCCCCGCCCACGCGGGGATCGACGCGCTTGGCGGTGTCGCCGTCGAGGCGGTCTCCCCCGCCCACGCGGGGATCGACCCTGGTAGAGCTTCCCGTTGGTGTACGTCTGGTAGTTTCCCCCGCCCACACGGGGTCAAAATTCCAGCTCGCCCAGGTCAGCCCGCGGCGAGCCCTTTCGTTTCTGATCGCCATCCATCCGGCCACGGCACGTCCCGGCCGACAACGCGGTAGCTCTCCGGCAGCGGCTGGCACTGGCCGTAGGCGGCATGGATGCGATCATAGTGGGCCGCCATGTCCCTCATCACCGAAACATCCCGGCTGCGGCACTGCGAGCAGCGGAGCCGCAGGGCCATGTCGGGGAATGGCAGCCAGCCCGGAAACCGGTCCGTGGTTATGATCACGTGCCTGTGGCAGCTGTGGCAGGTGACGGCAGCTGTGGTCTCACCCTCAGCCCTGGCGTCGCCTACGGTCGGCGGTGCGATCTCGCGGCCTTGCTCGTCGTAGGCTCTGCGCGGATTGCGCTTCACCGCCTTGCCCTCTCATCCAGTCGCCTGCCTCGACCATGCCACCGCGCATAGGCCAAGCGCCAGCACGGAGGTGAGAGCGGGGTAGCGCCAAGGCTCACCAGGCGGCCCGGGTAGCTGTTACAAAGTAGACGAAGAAGGCGCCCACGCCGAGGCTGTGATCGTGGTGGAGGTGACTGGCGTGGGCGCACCCCTCATCTCGAGATAGGCGGCACAAGTCTATCGGAGATGGGTGGGTTGCGCACACCCTGTGAGGGTGCGGCATCTTCTTCCACAACCAGACGCTTTAGCTGACCGGCGCCAGCAGGATCGCCGTCTTCACCGCCATGCGCATCTGTCCCTCGGACGAATTCGGATCGGCCAGGATCTCGCGAGCGTAAGGGTTGGCCAGCATGATCGCGGACACATCGATCACGATGCCCTCTGCAAGCTGGTGCAGGCCTGGCGTGGGGTCGTTCAGGTAGTCCGTTACGGCGGCATCGAGCTGCTCGTCGGTGATCAGGTTGAGCTTGTAGGCAGCTTCGATGGTGCTGATGTTGAGTGTCATGGCGTGATCAGGGGCGGAGAGGGATTTCGAGGAGTGGGCCGAGCCTCGATAGGGAAGCCAAACTCGCTACGGGGGTTCCCGATCCAGAGCAGACATTCAAGTCCAGCTCAGATCAGCCGGCCCGGCGCGAGACCCCGCCAGAGCTCGATAGACTAACCCTCGACTGATCGCGCCACCGAGCGGCGCTTGAGACCTTCCGAGGACTTGCGGCAGCCCCCATAACGTGTCCGATAAGAGCGGAGCACGCGAACGGGCCGCCTGAGCACGCGCGCTGGCCTTGCCGGGCCCGCCATGGCAGGCGCCTTCCGACATTCTCGCTTGACCGATCGTTAACCGCGATGGTCGACCTTACCCCTGAGCTGAACAGGGTCCCCCTGAGCCAGCGAGAGCGGCGGCCGGGTCCTGACCTGCTCCGGCCGCCGCTCCCTTCCGCGATGCGGCTTGGCCGGTCCGAGCCAGGGCCGAACCATGCATGAGCGCTGAGACCGACCTGCTCGCCCTTGCTGTCGAGAACGCCGAACTGCGTCTCGCACTGGCCGATGCGCAGGAGCAGTGTGTCGAGTTGGCCGTCGATGCCGGTGAGCTGCACGCCACGATCAAGGAGCTTCAGGCTCGCCTTGCCGCTCTCGAGGCTGAGCGCGACGCATGGCAGGCTCAGGGCCGATAGCCGCCTTGAGCGAGGGCGAGTTCAAGGATTTCGTCCACCGCGACGGGGACGTGCCGGGCGCTATGCATCAGGAGCGTGCGGGCACGATCGAGCATAACATACCGCGGATCTGCCTCACGGAGCCTGTCGGGGGCGTACTCGGCTGCAAGCTCGTGCGCGACTTCGGTAGCGAGCTGCGCGATTAGGTCGAACTGATCGTCGGTGCTCGGGTTCGTGCTCATGCCGCTTTCCATGCTCGCACCAGGCTGCCTGCGCCCCTGCCTCTCGGCAGATCTTGCAACGTTTCTACAGCCATGATGGTTACAGGTTAGGCAAGTTGCGCAACGCCGAGGTCGTGACCACCCGGCACGCGCAAGGTGTTCCACAGCCTGACCGACCCGCAGCTGCGGGCGCTTCTTAAGGCGCTCGACGACGTCCTAATCTCCGAGCGCCCCCGCCATGCGCCGTCCCGCGGGCCGGAGGCGCGGGCGCGCCGGCGGCCGGGCCGCCCAGTTCGCCCGGATCGGTGACGACCCGTGACACCGTCACCATCGGCGCGAGCCTTCCGAGAAGCCCTTGCGAGCCGAAGCTTTCGATCATGTCCGACAGCATCGTCACAGTCCTGCGGACGAAGGTCCGGGCTGACAACGGCGGGCCTGGCATCGCAAGCATGCATCGAACGAGTGCGAAATCCGTCCCGGTCTAGACGGAATGCCTGGAGAGACACGCGCATGCATGTGACGATCGAACAGGCCGAGACCGCGATCCGTGCCGCCCGGGAGAAGGCAGTCGCGCTCGGCACGCAGATGTGCATCGCCGTCGTGGATTCGGGCGGCAACCTGAAGGCGTTCCACCGGATGGACGGCGCCTGGGTCGGCTCGATCGACATCGCGCAGAAGAAGGCGAAGACCGCGGTGTTCTTCGGCATGAAGACCGGTGCGATCGGCAGCCTGTCGCAGCCCGGCGGTCCGCTCTACGGCATCGAGCACTCGAATGACGGGCTGATCACCTTCCCGGGCGGCATCCCAATTGTCGATGCCAGCGGCGAGATGTCCGGCGCGATCGGCGTATCCGGCTCGTCGGTCGAGAACGACGATGCGGTGGCGCTCGCCGGTGCCCAGGTGATCGGCGACAGCGAATTGCCGGCGCATCCCTGGCGCACCTGAGCGGCGTTCCGCCGGACGCGGATACCGCACGATCGGCCTGCCGGCGACCGTCGGAGAAGCCTTGTGCGCGAAACGCGGCCTTTCCCGCTGTTCATCCGGCCTAGGGCGAAGCGAGCCTTGACGAGGTCGCGCTGCTCCTTCTGCCGCTTGGCCGCCGCATAGACGCGGCGCAGATCGTCGATTGCGGCAAACGCCCGTCTCCTTGTCACGGCGTTCGAGGCAGCAGGCACAGAGTTCATCCCTGAGAACGGGGGTGGGGCCAACCTTCGAATGCGCAAGCCGGGATGCGGACCGCCTGTCGCAGACGAGGGGGCAGGAGTGAGCCGCCGATGAACCGCTCCCGCCTCGTCCTGACCGAGTACCGGTCCGACCGTACCGGCGCGACCTACTTCGCCGGGTACCTCGGCAAAGCCCGCGTGGTGATGTTGCGCGACGATCGTGCAGAGCTCGCCGGCCGAGAGGTGGCTCGGCGGAGTGTGCTCCTCGAGGAGCCGCAGCCGCGTGAGGAGCGATTGGCGCCGACCGACAGCGTTGAAGTCGAACGGCAGGTGCGGCCTGCCCGAGATGAGCGCCGAGGCACGCCGTCGGCCTCGACCCGGAGCACGGGTAGCCCGCGCCGGAAGGCCCCGGAGAAAACGGCCGAGCAGCGGCACGAGAAGACGGTTGCGGACCGGCGAGCCGCCGAATCGCTGCGGAGCCGCGGCATCGATCCCCGATCGGAGATCCGGCAGGACGATCTCGGGTTCTGAGATCACGCCGCTTAGACGACTTCCGGCTTACCGCGGCAACACCTTCGCCTCCTGTAGGCGCCGGATCGCGGTGATCAGCGCCTCGACGCTGTCGACGGTCTCGGAAAAGCCGCTGCGGCGGATCTTGCTCATGTCGGAGACGAGATCGAAGTCACTATGAAATACGAAGTCGCCAAAGGCCCAGCCGACGGCGCGCTCGTACGGCGTATCGATGAGCCCCTGCCTGGCGACGAGGCGCTTCCAGGCCGGTGCCTTGTCGGCCATGTGGTTTGCAAGGCGCAGCGGCACCGGCGGGCCGGGCGGCAGATCCAGAACAGCGGTGAGCTTCTCCCAGACACGGCGCCAGCGGAACGGCTCGTGGACGTAGTTGAACGTCTCGCCCCGCGCCGCCTCGGCAGTGGCGGCCCACAGGCTTGCGCGGGCCAGCGCTCTGGCGTCGGTCACCTGGGCCAGGACCCCGTCATAGACGTGGGTCGGGCCGGGGAAGCGGAAGGCCGCGCCCTCCGCCCGGCATAGGGCCGCGTAGGCGCCGATCACCATGGCGATGTTCATTGCGTTGCCCGCCGCGTCCCCCACCACCACGTCCGGCCGCAGGATCGCGAAATCAGGGCCGCCCCGGGCGGTGCGGGCGCGCAGTTCGTCCTCCTGCGTGAAGTAGAAGTTGGGCCCGACATGGCGCGGGTTCTCGTCCTCGTAGAACGGCGACGGCACTGGACCGAGATGGACACCGTAGACCTTCGCGCCCTGGTAGAGCACTACCCGCTCAAGCTGCGCTCCGGCGGCCTCCAACCCGTCGAGGAGGTGGCGCAGCATCGCACCGTTCACCTTCGCCTCCTCAGCGAGGCCCGGTTGCGGCGCGAGGGCGGCGTAGAACAGGTGCGTGACGTCTCGGGCTTCAGTGAGGGCGGCGCGGGTCGCGGCCGCGTCGGTGAGGTCGACCGCCACCGCCCCGGGCGAGCCCTGCGGGTTTCGTGAGAGCGCGCGGGCACGCCAGCCGGGCGCCGTGCGAAGCGTCTCCATCAGGGCCTTGCCAATGATGCCGTTGGCACCGGCGACCAGGGCGGTTCGGTTCTCTGACATCGTTCGCGCACCTCTCGTGCGGGTTCGGCAAGCGGGGAGGCAACATCCGCCGTCTGGACCGGATCCCGCCGGACCCCTACGCGCGTTGCTTGGAAATGCGCCGACGATCCCGCCCCGCGATCCCTCCTCGGAAGCCCTCGCTGTGGTTCGAGGTTGCCCGCCGAGCGGCGTGCGCGGTGCCGGGCGTCACCGAGCAGGCGGGCACGGCTGGGCCGGTTCTCCGGGTCGGACGGCGGCGGCTCGCCTGGCTGGCTGAGGACGGGGTGTCGCTGGTAGTGCCGATCGAGGAGGACGAGCGCGCGATGCTGATCGCGGCTGAGCCTCGCACTTTCGCGGTGGCGGAGCCCGTCCGCGGCCGCGCTATGGTACGCATCCACCTCGCCTACGCCGATCCCGCGACCCTGGAGCGGCTCCTCGCGCAGGGAGCCCTCACCCTGACCGGAACCAAAAGGACGCCATGTCCGAGCAGTGCGTCGTGACCACCCGCGACGGCACCGCCTGGACCTGCATCGAAGCGCTGGCCGATCTGCCTGAGAGGGCGAAGGAGAAGCTCGCGGCGGGGACGCCGGGCGGTAATCTGTACGCCCCTGGTGACGCCCTGGCGCTACAGGTTACGACGACCTCGTGCCGCTCGAAGAGGCGTCCCGCCCGCTGTTCGATGCCCTCGACCGGGAGAAATCCGGGGTGCTGATGGCAGCGTTGGACGGCTGCAACAGCTGGTTCGGACGCAATGCCGTGGTGCAAGCGTGGAAGGGCTGATGGAGAAGCGCACTTGGTCGACGAAGTTCGAGATGCGCTCGCCACGGTTCACGACGCGGTTGAGCGAGGTGCCGACGGTCAGCGCAGCCGTCCAGTGTTTGCCCCCGTATCTCGGAGCTCTAACCGCCGCTATAGGTGGAAAGCCGAAATTAAGCTGCAGCTTGTTACCCGACGCTACTCGTCGCCGATGCGCTTAGGGCGGTCGGGCATGGCAACCGCCTGCAAGGTGCGCGAAAGCTGTTCGACCGAGTAGGGCTTCTGCAGAAGTTCGAACCCGTTGGTGCCGGTCTGCGCCAGAACGTGGCTGTACCCGGAGGTCAGGATGACAGGCAGGCCGGGATGAAGCCGCTGGATCTCACGGGCGAGGTCAACGCCGTTCATGCCGGGCATCATCACGTCCGTGAACACTACGTCGAACCGACCCGCGTCCGCGGCCAACACCGCCAGAGCTTCCCCGGCATCGGCCGCCCAGACCGTGGCGAAGCCAAGTTCAACCAGGGCCTGCGTGGCGAACGTGCCCACCTCAATGTTGTCCTCGACCACCAGCACGCAGGTACCATGGCCATCCACCACGGACGTCGGCTTGCCTCGTTCCGGCGCCTGGACCGCGCCGCCCACGCGGGGAATATAGAGCGTGAAAGTCGTGCCTTGCCCGACCTCGCTCTCCACCACGACCTCTCCATGTGACTGCTTGGCGAAGCCGAACACCTGGCTGAGCCCGAGGCCGGTGCCTTGCCCGACCGCCTTGGTGGTGAAGAACGGCTCGAAGATCCGTCCCAGCGTCTCCTTCGTCATGCCGCTGCCGGTATCGGTGATCGACACCGCCACGAACGGTCCATCTACCGCAGGGTGGGCGCGCACGGGCGGCATCCGCTCGACGGCCCGCACGCGAACGGTGAGTTGCCCCTCGCCCTCCATCGCGTCGCGAGCATTCACGGCCATGTTCACCAGCGCCGTGTCGAACTGGTTTGGGTCAGCGTTCACGAAGCAGGCGTTCTCCGGCAGCTCGGTCACGACCCTGATGCGCGAGCCGGTGAGCGTGCCAAGCATTTCGGAGAGTGCCCGCACGCTGTCGCAGGCCGCGAACACCTTGGGTTGGAGTGTCTGCCGCCGTGCGAAGGCGAGGAGTTGGCCAGTCAGCTTCGCGGCGCGATCCACTGTGTCGGAGATCGCCTCGATGTATCGGGCGCGCCGCCCCTCTGCGAGATCCGGGCGCTTCAGGAGGTCGGTGGACGACTTGATGACCGTGAGGAGGTTGTTGAAGTCGTGCGCCACGCCGCCGGTGAGCTGGCCGATAACCTCCAGCTTCTGCGACTGCCGCAGCACGTCCTGCGCGTCCTGAAGCTCGGCCTCTGCCCTGAGCCGCGCGCTGATGTCGTGAGCTTGGTGGAAGGCGCCAAATACCTTTCCAGCCGCGTCGCGCAGAGGCGTGTAGCTGATCTCCCAGCACGGCTGGCCGAACTCGGCCCGGCCGAACACGGCTTCGACCTTGTACGCCTCGCCGGCCAGCGCCCGGGCCATGTTGGCGCGCATCACGGCGGCTTGCTCGGGGATGAACAGGTCAGGGAAGACGTCGCCGACCTTCGTGTAGAAGCCGTTGACCCGGAAAAACTCGTCGTTGTGGGCCTTGTTGAAGGCGATCAGCCGGTACTCCGCGTCGAAGACGCAGATCGGCGCGGTGTCGGATTGGACGATGTTCTCGTACAGGTCCCGCTCGGCGGTGCGTGAGGCGAGGCGCTGGTTGGCATCGAGGTGGAAGCCGATCAGGTCAGCGAACATCTTGAACATGCCAACGATAGCGGGCGTGTTCAGCTTGGCGGGCTTGGGGTCGATGGCGCAGAGCGTGCCGAAGAACGTGCCGTCGGGCAGCACGATGGGCATCGAGATGTAGCTCTGGAAGCCGTAGTGGGCAGGCGTGTGGTGCTCGCAGAAGGCGGGGTCCTCTGCGACATGGTCGATGACGACCGCGGTTCCGCTCTGCCGAATCTCGTGGCAGATGGTCGTCTCAAGGCTCAACTCACCGCCAGGCTTGAGGCCGAAGGCGATGTCATCCTTGACGGCGCAAGCCACCCAGCGGTCCTCGGTGACGCGCGCCACAGCGGCGAAGCCCATGCTGGTCGTGCGACACACCACGTCGAGGATCGTGGGCACGGCCGCGACGCTCTCGACGGCGACAACGTCGTTGAGGAAGCCCTGCAGGATCGTCGGGGCAGGTCTGGGGTCGGTCATCGGATCAGCGGCCTGGACGATTGTCCGCACGGGCCCCTTGGTGGGGAGCCGGGCACGCATCGGCTGTCAGCGCATTGTTACTCTCGATCGGAAGGCGCAGACCGGCTCGCACCACCTCGCTCGCGTTCGAGTAGTAACCTGATGCGACCTGAGCGTTGATGTAGGCGGTCAGCTCGGTCGTCAGGGAGACGTTGCGGGTCGGCGTGTTCGACATGCCAACGGTCTGTCACGCTCGGGCGAGACCGTCAAAGGTTGACAACCACACACCCCGGATCCGGCAGGAAGACCGCGGCGGCATGGCCGCAAAGCGGACACCCCGAAGGTCCGAGAAGGTTCGAAAGCCGCGGCCTGAATCACCAGGGACGAGCAGCGCCACTTCATGAGATCGGCAAGGGCCGATCGGCTACGATCCTGGCGATGTGCAACCTCTACAGCTCCGCCCGCTCCCGGGACGAGATCCGTCGCACCTTCGCGGTTGATCGCGCAGCGGCCGGCAACCTGCCGCCGCTGCCCGGGATCTTCCCCGACCAGACGGCGTCCATGGTCCATGCCGCCGACGTCGAGCGGGTGCTGACGATGATGCGCTGGGGCTTCCCGCCACCCCCGAAGGTCGGCATGCAGCCGGTGACCAATGTGCGCAACATCGCCTCGCCCTATTGGCGGCCGTGGCTGAAGCCCGCGTTCCGCTGCTTGGTGCCGGTCACATCGTTCAGCAAGTACGCCGACACCAAGCCCCGCAAGACGCCGGTGTGGTTCGCCCTCGACGAAAGCCGGCCACTCTTCGCCTTCGCGGGGATCTGGCGGCCCTGGATGGGCGTGCGCGGCCCGAAGCGGGATTAGCCCCAGCCGGAGGAGCACCGCTTGTTCTCGTTCCTGACGACGGAGGCTAACGGGGTCGTCGGCCCCGTGCATCCGAAGACGATGCCGGTGCTGCTCACCATAGCGGAGGAGTGGCGCACCTGGCTCGAAGCGCCGGCCGAGGAGGCGCTGCAGCTGCCGCGCCCACTCCCGGAAAAGATGACGGCCGAGGCGGCGCGAGGTGACCGGAAGGACGGGGCTGAGGATCAGGCCGCTGGTCCCTCGGTTGGAATGAACTCCCGCGCCTTCTCGCGCGCCATCCGGATCAAGCTGGCCGCGTGAGGATTATTTGGATCCAGTATTCTCCCACGAGGGACAGCCCGGATTGCTCAGCCGCCAGTTCGCGCTACTACTCTGCCGACCGGGTACTCACGTTCTGAAACGGAGCAGTTGGGCGCAGCACCCGCTGTGAGCGAGCCTGAGCATTCCGGTCGGCAGTTGACGCGGCTTTCAGGCCCCGCCGATCGGTTCTGTCACCTTCCCGGTTCCAGCGCATTCCGAGCAAGGCTCATTGTGGATCTTGCCAGTGCCGTTGCAGCTTCGGCACAGGTTCTCACCCGTGCCTGGCGTGCCGGGTGCTGCCTTGTCTCCAGGTTTGGTGGGGTCAGTAGTCGTCATTGTGTCTGCCTCCCGAATGCTGTCGAACGATTACAGGCTGGGATCGGGTACCACTCCCTGCTCCTTTTCGGATGACGGAGCCGGTCCGGCTTCAGAGAGCATGTCCGCCCTCTGCTTGTGGGTGTCACGCTCGGCACCTTCCTTCAGGATGTCAGCGGCGCGATGCTCCTCATCCTCAAGGGATCCATGCTTAGGCGCCGTGTCAGGGGTGGCGTGCATAGACTGTCCGTCTGGTTTCTTGCTGCCGGACCGGGCGGCCGCCTCCAAGCCCTTGCCCATGTCTGGCTGCTGTCCTCCTGATCCCCGGGTACTTGCCTCATTCGCCATGGCGCTCTCCCGTTCTCCAGCAATTATGAATGCCGTCCACGTCACCAACTCGCCGGCGGTTCGACAGTTCGGGATGTCCCGTGGCTCTTCCAGCCATCAAACGCACGTCAGCTAAATGCGTGCGTCAGGGCGCATAAGCTCGAGAGAGCGTCGAATATCTCGCGGAAGTGGCGTTCGTTGAGCCTGAGGGATGCTCGACACCATTCGTGCATCGGTAGCCGGACGTAGTTAGGCAGATGAGCAATCCGGACGCCGGTGGGCCAGCTACCTGCTGACATGCATTGCCGGTGTACGATGATTAAATATTAGCTCGGAGCGAATTGTAGGAACGGCCAGAATGCGCATACATGAGCTCGATGGCGTGGAGCTCGTCGACATAGCCAACGCCATTCCGTTCTGAACACGCGTTAAACGGAGAGGTTCAATGAACGATAATGCCGACGCCCTCCCGCATGATGTTACGCTTACCGCCGACATCGTGTCTGCTTACGTGGCCAACAACAGCGTGACGGCCCACGACCTTCCAACGCTCATCGCATCAACGCACGCGGCGCTGACGCGGCTCGGAGCACCGGCGGAGCCCGAGCCCGTGAAGCTCGAGCCGCCGGTACCGATCCGGAGAACCGTCACCCCCGACCACATTATCAGCCTTGAGGACGGGCGGCCTTACAAGACGCTGAAGCGCCATCTGGCCGGGCGCGGGCTCACCCCCGAGCAGTACCGCCAGAAGTGGGGCCTGCCGCCGACATACCCCATGGTCGCCGAGCGGTACGCGGCGCAGCGTTCCGAGCTCGCCAAGAGTTCGGGCCTCGGCCAGTCGCGCGCCCGGTCCGCGGCCGCCAGTGCCTCCCGCGACGCGACGGTCAGCAACAAGCCGGCCCGACGGCGCAAGACCGACGCGAGCGAGTAGAGATCAGAAGAAGGTGGCTCCGCGCGTGCCGCGCCCGTGCTGCGCCCGAGACGACGATCCTAGGCGCAGTACGGCGGTGGACTGCGGAGCGAGATGGGCCGACCTGACGCATCTCGAACTGCCATCGTTTCACGCCCGTTCCGACGGGCGGTCAGCTGCAAGGGCTCCGACGCCTCAGCTCGTGGACGTCGCTATCCGAGCGTCTTGCTCTTGATGAAGCTGAATGCACTCGAGACCGCTGAGCCCGCACTTTTGACCGCGTCCGAAGCCGCCTCGATGGCTCGGGCGCTGATCCCCGGTTCTTCCGGCGTGAACGGAATCGGGTGATTTGCCAGTCGTGGTGCCGCGAGTTGGATTACCCGGCGGTCATTCTCCATCAGCGCTGCAACACCGACGTCCGTCATCGCTACGAACGACGCACCATCCGCGAATCGAACCTCCAGGACAGCTTTCTGACGCGGGCCGCCATCCAACGCGCTCAAGCCTGCCCCGACAGCGGTCGCAGCAAGGCTCAGGGGCGACGAGAGATCGAGCTGGGCTGCCAGCGCCAGGCCACCCTTGAGGCCGCCGACAATCTGGCCCGCCTTGCTCTGCTTCTCGGTGACGCCGCCATGCAGCACGACGGCTGTGATGGTCTCTGCGCCGCGCTTCAATCCATCCGGCAGGATGAACAGCCCAGTGTCGTACTCCCCGGAGCCGCGGCCGCACTCACCTGCAATGATCGTCAGCTCGGCCATTTGGCAGCCCATCCCAGAGCATCATCCATTGATCCGCCATATGTGCGCTTGCTCAGCTAGGGCAGGGGGATGGCCGCTTTGCATTTTGGTTGCTTCGCGCAGCTGACGATGCTCAGCCGCCACGGCATCGCGACGCGGGTTGCGCGGCCGCGGCCGGGTGAGATCGGGCAGAGGTAGAGGGCGGCGGAAGCTGACACTCGGGGCGCATAATGATGAAACGCAAATAAATTCTTTGCATCGCCACAGCCTAATCTTCATGCAACAGGTATCTATGTTGTGATTGCCGATATTAGTTTGCGTAGAGCGAGATCGGTAGTTGCTTGACGTTCTCCAACTAGGATGAAAAGGGCTGTCGCATCGATCGCGGCATTCGGAGCGGGATTGCTATGTGGATGGCCCTCCGCGTCAGCATAGCCGATTGGGATGCCGTAGTTAGCGCCGAGCACCGCTTGCACGACACGCTCCCACGCAAGCCCACTAAACCGCACATCGAACCGTAAGCACTCATCCCCTTCGCTGGAAAACAGGCGCTCAATCACCCATTCAGTGCCAGGGGCAACGATCGCGCGGACAATCATTTCAGGATAGCCGCGCAGGGGGCGCACGATTGCCGACGCGCCCGCCTTCTTCAGTCGCTCGCGGTTGAGATCATCGACGCATTCCGCGACGATCCGCGCTGTGATCCCGCGCTCCCGGAGCCGATGGATGATGTCGAAGGTGCGGCTGTCGGAGAGCCGGTCCCCTTCGTGCTCCGCAAGGATGACGAGGACCTGGGCATGGTCGACGCCGGCCGCCTCTAGCGCTGCCGGATCATCGAATCGTCCCTTCAGCTGCACGATCAAGGGATCGTCTTCGAGGTCCGGAGGAAGGCCATCCGGGAACGCCTCCGTCAGGATCAGAGAGGGAACTGTCGCGTAGTTGGCATGTGAGCGGTGCAGCTGGTCGAGCAAGCGCCGCAGGTAATCGCCTGGCTCGTCCGCAGGAGCGTTCACGAAAACGATGTGATCGCGCATGTCCCACCTCCACTCGCCGCGCCGCTTGCGCTCGCGCCGCAGGATCCTGAATTCGAAGAAGGCACTTCCCGCCTGGGTCAGCAGGAAAATCCCGCTGAGATAGATCAGGACGATGGTTGAGGCGCGCCCGGCCGTGGTCTTGGCTGAGAAATCGCCATAGCCCGTTGTCGTGATCGTGGTGAAAGTCAGCCAGATCGCCTCGCCGAGCGCCAGATGCTCGAAGGCAACCATGGAGACGACATGAAGGCCAATCAGAACGAGCAGGCCGACAACGGCGAAGCGAATGCGGTTCTGCAGGTCGCGGACGACGCTTCGCCGAAACTTGAGCGGCCTCCGTCGAGTGGTCCTGAGACGCGTCATCGTTCCTGGTCCTGCTCTCTGGTGCAGGACCCACCTGCACGCAGCCTTCGCCGGAAGGTCATCTACTGCTCGAACCGACAAACGTTTGAAACTGTCAGGGGCTTTCGCTGTTCGTTCGTGGGGCTAGTCACGGAGCTGACATCGATGGAAACCCTGAGCAGGGAGGCCAATCCGAGGCGGATCGTCGAGTTGGGCACATGCGGCCAAGCCCGCTACGCCGGAAGGGCCGGCGGAGAGACGATTTGGTGGGGGTCAGAGGAGGATGTGCCTGACGCTGTAGCACTCGCCGCTTCTGATCCGGCTAGCGAGGCCGGGTGGGCGCAGATGGTACCGGATGGCGACCAAGCGCCGATGTAAAATCGCGAGTGTCGGGCCCGGAAGGCGGTACCTCACTCATCAGACGGTTGACGTTCGCCATGGTATAAGGCGAAGGTAGTACCGAGATCAGCCGAAATCGTGCGTTGATTTCGGGTATAGCTGATGTACAAAAGACTGGCTGGCTCCCTCCAGCAGTTAGCGCGAAGCCGAGGCGACCGCGGATGTACCGGCGCCTCGGCTTTAACTCTCTCATGAGTAGTTATCACATCGTGCTGCAGATCGCGACACTGCCATAACTCATACCCCTCATTCACCTCTGACGAATCGGCTGAACCGCACAGCCGACACGCTCCTCACTGTCTCGACGACAGGAGTAGGCTGCAGCGCGCGGTCCAGGTGCGCCTGCGCATCCCGCTCCGCGATGCTGGTGATCGCCAGGGTGATCAAGGCGATGACCACAGCGGTCAGGAACGCGGCGCGCAGGTTCTGCATGGATTGGGCTCTGGATTGATCGACGCGCAGCTATGGCCGGGCGGCGTGACCGCTGTGTGGTCAGCTTCGGGCTTCATTAAGCTCGAATGGTTTCAGTCATATTCCAACCCGATCGATCGCTCGAACGCAGCCCCGCTCTGCTGCTGCCCTTTCGGATCGGCAACTGAGATGTCGCGGAAGCCTCGCGACATCAGCTCCCGGACCTTGTCGAGCGCTTGCAAATCCGTGCCACATGCGAACGTCAGCGCGCGGCCGGTCGGGTCAGTTCCTGTTACCTTGTACAAGCTCGGTTCCCTGTTCGGCGTTGAGCATACGGCAGCTGGGATGTGCAGGCGGCCTTGGAGCGCAAACCGTGCAGCGGTGGGTGGGTGAGATCCGGCGAAAGCTTGGAACTGGGGCTCAGGCGGCCTACCTGGTGCTGGCGATGGGCGGGAGCTGGCGGCACATCACTTGTCCGCCAACGATTGTGGCCGTTCAGCAATCCGGGCACGGATTTGGCGCGGAACCGTCCTAGTGCCGTCCTGTTGGGTGTCTCATCCTCTTCTCATCAACTATCCAGCTCTGCCGGCAAATGCCGAGCGGAGCTCTTTCGTTTAGACCCACCTCCTCCATTCGAGGGATGGACGCGGAACCGCGCACCTCACACCTTCAATCTGCGCCGAGGGCGCACGCGATCATCCCAAGGGACAACCTTCAGCCCGCCCGGCTCACCCCGCGGCGGGTTTTTCGTGTCCGCGTCCACCCATCTGCAGCTCGCGGGCGATGATGTCGATTGCTTCGGGGGCGGTGGGAGGGTGGGTCTTCGACGCGCCTTTGCGGCTATCTCTCGGGCGCGGATGCGGCGTCTCGCTCGCCGGAGGCCCAAGAGCGCCAGCGGCACGCACGTCAGCACCAATGCCGCCGTGAGGGCGATGTAAGATGCGAGGCTCATGCGGGTGCACCTGCGCCGTTGCTTGACACGGGCGCAACATGCCCCGCGCTGGTGAGGGTCACAGCATCGGCGGCTCCATCCACGCTGATCCACCCTTGGGCTACGAGACTGGCGAGGAAGGCGCTATTCGCTCCACCATAGCCGTCAAGCCGCCGCGCCTCGTCGAGCGACATGGGCCGGTCGGCCTCGGCCAGGGCCATGAGGGCTTGTCGCTCCTTTGCGGTCATCCGAGCGGCGCCAATAGGATCGCCGTCTTCACCGCGGTGCGCATCTGCCAGAGCGTGACATTCGGGCGGGCCAGCACCTCGACGGCGTAGGCATGCGCCTCGACCGCCGCGGAGACATCGAGGGGCTTGTCGCCGATCTCAAGCGCTATCGGCTTTGATGGGTCTGTGAGGTAAGCCGAGATTGCGCCGTCGAGCGCTCCGAGCTAGGCCATGGCAGCGGCCAGGGCGCGATCGTAGGCACAGGTCTACCGTTTGGCGATCCAGCCCCCTCCCCTTCTCGCGGCCGCAACAATTAGGGCAGGCGTTGGTGTCCCCTGACAATCATGGGACGATGCCATCCGAAGGCGTGATTCTATCGCTTCCGGAGGCGCCCTATGTCGAAGAAGCCGCCCAGAACCCGGCTGCCTGGCGAACTGCCGCCCCTGGACGACGCTCCCGAGCCGGCAGAGCCCAAGCCGCGCAACAAGGACGGCCGGCCGAAGAAGTCTCGCGAGGTGGCAAACCGCCAAACCGTGTACCTCGACCAAGCCCGGTACGACCAATTGGTGAGGATCCAAAAGAACCGCGGCCGCTCCATCCACTCGATCATCCTCGAGGGGATCGATCGCATGATAGTGAAAGAGCGGAAGCGATGGGGAGATGACGGGCTTTCGACGTGATTTCCTGGGAGCGGCCTGGGACAAAACCTCAACATCCAATTCGTACCAGCGGCCTACTCGTGTGTGAGGCCGCGGGTCAACGTTCCGTTCAAGAGCTTGATCATGAGGGGTTCCGAGTTGCGATGAGGAGCGGCTGGGGCGAGTATCAGGCGTCTGTCCGTCATTTGGCACGCTGCCCCACGCCGCCTTCGACGATCTCCGGCTCGACCGTCATCTTGCGCATCAACCTCGAGGCCTACCTATCAGCGAACCTGCGCAGCGGTTTCGACGCGGCGAAGGTTCTCCAGTGCCGCCCCCTGGCGCCGCCTCAATCGGCGCAGCGGTCCACACGGCATCGGGATTTGGAAACAGCGGTCGGTCAGGCCGGAGCTGTATCGCCCACTAGGGCGTCGTTTCCGGCCGTTCGCCCGGCCAGGGTAGCGGCCGTGAGAGAGATGATCGACAGGACCGCGATATAGGCACCGATGAGCCAGGACTGGCCGTAGGTCGCGATCAGCCATTGCGCAATCGTAGCGGCAAAGGCCCCGCCGAGGATCGACCCGAGGGCGTAGCCCATCGACACGCCGGAATAGCGGACCTTTGCTGGAAACATGTCGGCGTAGAGCGCGGCCTGAGGTCCGTAGGACAGTCCGAGGGGGATTGTGAGCAGGAAGGCGGCGAGAAAGAACAGCAGGATGCCGCCGCCATCGAGCAGGAACCACATCGGGATGGCATAAAGCGCCATGGCGCCGTAGCCGAGCTGGAACGTGCGCACATGCCCGATGCGGTCGCCCAGGTAGCCACCGAGCAGCGTGAAGGCGAGCCAGCCGAACGAGGCGAGAGTGCAGGCGACGAGCACGCTGTTGGCCGGCAGGCCGAGAACGCGCTGGCCATAGCTGATCAGGAACGCGATCAGCAGATAGCCGGCCGCGTTGTTAGCCACGAAGATGAGCGCCGCGAGCAGGACCTTTCCGGCGTGGTGCCGGAACAGGATGGAGAGGGGAGCCGATGCCTCGCGGCGGCGCTGGCGAAGCGCTTCAAAGACCGGAGATTCCTCCACGCTCCGGCGGATGACGAAGCCAACGACGATCAACGCGATGGAAAACAGGAACGGCAGGCGCCAGCCCCAGGCCATGAACTGCTCGCGGCTCATTGACGTCGTCACGATGAGCAGCGTCGCGGTCGCGACGATCATGCCGACAGGCGTCCCGACCTGTGGGAAAGCACCAAAGAGGCTGCGACGATGGACGGGGGCATGCTCCACCGCCATCAGAGCCGCCCCGCCCCACTCTCCACCGGCGGAGAATCCCTGCAGGATGCGCAGCACGATCAGGAAGACTGGGGCCCAGGCACCGATCTGCGCATAGGTCGGCAGCAGCCCGATGAGCGCAGTGGACGCACCCATCAACACCAGGGTCATAACGAGGGTGGCTTTGCGGCCGAAACGGTCGCCGAGATGACCGCAGACCAATGCGCCAAGCGGCCGGAACAGGAAGGCGACGCCGATGGTGGCGAAGGACAGGATCTGCGCCAGAGCCGGATTGTCCTGCGCTATGGGGCCGAGGAAGAGCGGACCGAGGACGAGGCCGGCAGCCTGCGCGTAGACGAAGTAGTCGTACCATTCGATACCCGTGCCTACGAGCGTGGCTGCAAGAACCTTGCGCTCCTCCTGGGTGACGGCACTCGCCGGCGTGCTGGATAAGGTTTCAATCGTGGCCATGACACCCTCCCTGTCGCACCGCTCTTAGGGCGGCGTCGCGTTGGGCTGAGTTATGGCAAGCTGAGCTCACCTAGGCCAGGGCGGGCTTTGCGGCGCAGGCCAGGCATACTGACCCGGCATACGCGTCACCGCGGTCCAGGTAGCTCACCGCTGCCTCCAAGGCTCCTCGGAAGCAGCGGCCGCAAGCCCTGCATGCACCGCGGCAGCCTCTCGCGAGCCCGCTAGACGTACCTCGTCGGAGATCGGGGCTGACGTCGAATTTCGCGCGCAAAACGTGTTGCGCCCGTGTTGCATGGAGCCGCTGACGGTTCGGCGTAACCCATTGTAAAACCTGAATCCGTGTTGCAGATAATCGCAACACGTTTCGACAGACTAGCGGGCACGAAAAAGCCCGCTAAGTCGTTGACCTAGCAGGCGAAATCTGTGGTGGGCGCGTTGGGGCTCGAACCCAAGACCTACAGATTAAAAGTCCGTTGCTCTACCAGCTGAGCTACGCGCCCGCTCCCGAAGATGACGGCGCGGCGCTGGCGGGCCGGCCCTGGTCCTGTTCGGAGCAGAGCCGGACATAGGGGGTTGACGCGGCCGGGTCAACCGGGAGACCACGGCCGCCCACAAAAGCCCTGCCGCGATGCCGTCCGACCCCGCTCCCTACGCCGATCCCGCTGTGCCATGGCGGCGTTTCACCGGCCTTCTCCTCGGCGCAGCCGGGGTGACGGGGCTCCTCATGCTCGCCTTCGTGACCGTTCTCGATCCCTACGGCCTGCGCGCCGCGCCCGGTCGGGCGCCGGGGCCGATCATGGATCTCAACCAGCGCTTCATGTACCCGCAGGTGGTGCGGGCCGGAATCTACGACTCGGCGGTGTTCGGCACTTCGACCGCCCGCCTCCTCGATCCGCAGGCCCTCGACCGGGACTTCGGCGGGCGCTTCGCCAACCTCGCCATGAACGCCGCGACGCCCTGGGAGCAGGTGCAGCTCGCCCGGCTGTTCCTGGGGCGGGCGCCCGCCAAGGCGGTTGTGTTCGGCCTCGACGCGCCGTGGTGCGAGGCGGATGCGGACAGGAAGCGCCTGACCTTCCGGGCCTTCCCGCCCTGGCTCTACCGCGAGCCCCTGGCCTGGACGGCCATCCTCCATCAATGGAACCAGCAGAGCGTCGAGATCGCCGGACGGGCACTGCTCCACCGACTCGGACGGAGGCCCGCCCGCATCCGCGGCGACGGCTACGAGGTCTTCACGCCGCCGGAATCACAGTACGACGCCGCCCGCGCGGCGGCGCATATCCACGGCGACGCGCCGGCTCCAGAAGCGTCCGCCCGAGGGAAGGACCCCGAGGCGGATCCGGCCACGCCCGCCCTCCCCTGGCTCGACGAGCTCCTCGGCCTCGCGCCGGCGGATGCGCTCAAGATCGTCGCCTTCATGCCGGTCAACGTCGCGGCGCAGGCGAGGCCCGGCAGCACGGCGGCCGCCCGGGAGGCGATCTGCAAGGCGCGGGTCGCGGAGATCGCCCGCCGGCGCGGCGCCATGGCGATCGACTTCCGCATTCCCTCGGCGGTGACGCGCGACGACACCAATTACTGGGACGCTCTGCATTACCGCCTTCCGGTCGCCGATCGGATCATCGCAAGCCTGCGCCGGGCGGTCGACGAGGGACGCGACGATCCGGACGGGGTCTACCGGGTGCTCGCACAGCATCCTTCCGCCGGCCGCGGACGGCCGGTGCCGAAGGGGTCACCGGTGCGGCGAGAACAATGATGCAAAAGCAGGAAGCGGAGCAGAGTCCCTGTGCCGCTCTGCTGAGCCCGCGGGCGGCGTGCGCCCTCAAGGCTCCGCCGCCCGGTCGCGCTCCGCCTTCTCCCAGCCCTCGCGGGTCTCGCCGATGAAGTCGGTGAGCCGCCCGGCCGCGATCGCCCGGCGCAAGCCCGCCATCAGGTCCTGGTAGTAGGACAGGTTGTTCCAGGTCAGCAGCATCATGCCCAAAATCTCGCCGGCGCGGACGAGGTGGTGCAGGTAGGCCTTGCTGTAGAGGTTCGCCGCCGGGCAGGTCGATTCCGGGTCGAGGGGGGCGTTGTCCTCGGAAAAGCGCGCGTTGCGCAGGTTGAGGCGGCCGTGGCGGGTATAGACCATGCCGTGCCGGCCGGCGCGGGTCGGCATCACGCAGTCGAACATGTCGATCCCGCGGCTCACCGCCTGCACGATGTCGTCCGGCGTGCCGACGCCCATCAGGTAGCGCGGCTTGTGGGTCGGCAGGAGCGGCTCGACCGTCTCGATCATCGCCAGCATCGTCGCCTGCGGCTCGCCGACGGCGAGGCCTCCGATGGCGTAGCCCTTGAGATCCAGATCGACCAGCGCCGTCGCGCTCTCGACCCGAAGGGCCGGGATGTCGCCGCCCTGCACGATGCCGAACATCGCCTTGCCGGGCTGGTCGCCGAAGGCGATGCGGCAGCGCTCGGCCCAGCGTAAGGAAAGCCGCATCGCGCTCTCGATCGCCGATTCGGGCGCGGGCAGGCGCACGCACTCGTCGAGCTGCATCTGGATGTCGGAGCCGAGCAGGCCCTGGATCTCGATCGAGCGCTCGGGGCTCAGGAGATGGGTCGAGCCGTCGAGATGCGACTGGAACCGCACCCCGGTCTCGTCGAGCTTCCGGAGACCGGCCAGCGACATGACCTGGAAGCCGCCGGAATCGGTCAGGATCGGATAGGGCCACTGCATCATCGCGTGCAGGCCGCCGAGACGCGCCACCCGCTCCGCGCCGGGGCGCAGCATCAGGTGGTAGGTGTTGCCGAGCACCACGTCGGCGCCGAGCGCCTTCACCTGCTCAGGGTACATCGCCTTGACGGTGCCGGCCGTGCCCACCGGCATGAAGGCCGGGGTGCGGATGACGCCCCGCGGCATCCGGATCTCGCCGGTGCGGGCGGCCCCGTCGGTCGCCGCGACGGTGAAGCTGAACTGGTCGGTCATCGCGTCTCCGCCCGGAAGAGCAGGCTGCTATCGCCGTAGGAATAGAAGCGGTAACCGCGCGCGATCGCGGCGGCGTAGGCCGCCCGCATCGGCTCGAGCCCGGCGAAGGCCGAGACGAGCATGAACAGGGTCGAGCGCGGCAGGTGGAAGTTGGTCATCAGCACGTCGACCGCGCGGAAGCGGTAGCCCGGGGTGATGAAGATGTCGGTGGCGCCGGTCCAGGGCCGGATCGTGCCGTCGGGCGCGGCGGCGCTCTCGAGGAGCCGGAGCGCCGTGGTGCCCACCGC
>JAEWKL010000252.1 GCA_023386115.1 Pseudomonadota bacterium | reverse complement strand
CAGCACCTCAGGATGAGGTCGCGGGTGGGATAGCATGTCGCATCGTTCAAATAGATCCGACCCACGGAGGCACGATTGAACATCGTCGACATCCAGTCCCAGATCGTCTCGCTGCCGTTCTACATGGGCGGCCCGCCCGCCACCTTCGCCGGCAAGGCCTGGACCCATCTCGACATCCTGCTCGTGCGGGTCGAGACCGACGAGGGACTGGTCGGCTGGGGCGAGGCCTTCGGGCACGCCGGCATCGCGGCGACCCGCGCCGCCCTCGACGGGATCGTGGCGCCGCTCGTCCTCGGCAAGTCGTCCGGCGACATCGCGACGCTGACGCGTTCGGTGCTCCACGCCACGCATCTGCTCGGCCGCAACGGCGCGTTCGTCTTCGCCTTCTCCGGCATCGAGACGGCGCTCTGGGACCTCGCCGGCAAGCGGGCGGGCCAGCCGGTCGCCCGCCTCCTCGGCGGATTCCGCGAGCGGCTGCCGGCCTACGCGTCGCTCCTCGCCTATCACGACCCGGCGCTGGTGCGCCGCAACGTCGAGGCGGCCTGTGCCGCCGGCTACCGCCACATCAAGCTGCACGAGATCACCGAGGAGGCGGTCACGGCCGCGGCGGAGGTGACGCGGGCGCATGGGACCGCCCTGATGGTCGACGTCAACTGCGCCTGGAGCGTGCAGGCGGCCCTCAGGATGGCCGACGCCTTCGCGCCCCACGACCTCACCTGGTTCGAGGAGCCGGTCTGGCCGCCGGAGGACACGCACGGCCTCGCCCAGGTGCGGGCCCGCGGCATCCCGATCGCCGCGGGCGAGAACACCGCCGGGCTGTTCGGCTTCAAGGCGCTGATCGAGGCCGGCGCGATCGACGTCGCCCAGCCGAGCGTGACCAAGATCGGCGGGATCGGCGAGATGCTGCGGGTCATCACGCTCTGCGAGGCGCACGGCGTCCGGGCCGCCCCCCACAGCCCGTATTTCGGTCCCGGCTTCATCGCCACGATGCACGTCATCGCGGCGCGGGTCGAAGATCCGCTGGTCGAGGTGCTGTGGCTCGACATGGAGGCCAACCCGTTCGATCCTTGGGTGAAGGCCGAGAACGGCCACGTGCGGCTGCCCACCGGCCCCGGCCTCGGCTGCGATCCGGACCCCGGCGTGCTCGACCGCTACCGGATCGGCGGCATTGTCCGCACGGCATAAGGGAGAAGACGCCATGAAGGTCGACCGCGTCGAAACGCGCGCCATCACCTTACGCCCGGAGCGGCCGATCGGCTCGGCTTTGGGCCAACTCCACACCTTCGGCTGCATCCTGGTCACGGTGCACGCCGACGGGCTCACCGGCGAGAACATCGTGTTCACGCTCAACGACCGGCGCACCAAGGTGCTGCGCGCGCTCATCGACGAGATGGCGGATCTCGTGGTCGGCCAGGATGCCGGCCACATCGCCGGCTTCTGGTCCCGGGCCTGGCGCGACGTCAACTTCATGGGCCACAAGGGCATGCCGGTGATGGGCATCTCGGCCCTCGACGGGGCGCTGTGGGACCTCGCGGCCAAGCGCGCCGGGCTGCCGCTCTACCGCATGCTCGGCGGGGCCAGCGCCCGGGTGCCGGCCTACCATTCCGGCGGGTTGTGGCTCGACCGCTCGACCGACGAGCTCGTCGCCGAGGCCGAGAGCTTCAAGGCGGCGGGCTTCCGCATGATGAAGATGCGCCTCTCGGCCGGCGATCCCGACTGGAACATCGCCCGGGTGCGCGCCGTGCGCGAGGCGATCGGCCCGACCATCCGCCTGATGGCCGATGCCAACCAGGGGCTGACCGAGACCGACGCCATCCGGCTCGGCCGGCGCCTTGAAGAGTTCGACCTCACCTGGTTCGAGGAGCCGCTGCCGGCCTGGGACGTCGAGGGGCTGGCCCGCGTCGCCGCCGCCCTCGACACCCCGATCGCCAGCGGCGAGACCGACTATACCCGCTACGGCTTCCGCCGGATGATCGAGCTGCGCTCGGCCGACATCCTGATGCCCGACCTCCAGCGGGTCGGCGGCGTCACCGAGTTCATGCGCGTCGGCCACCTCGCCGAGGCGCACGACCTGCCGGTCTCGAGCCACCTCTTTCCGGAGCAGAGCCTGAGCGTGCTCGGCGGCCTCGCGAACGCCCATTCGCTCGAATACATGCCGTGGTTCTCGAGCCTGTACTGCGAGAGACTGGACTTCGCCGACGGATACGCCATCGTACCGGAGCGGCCAGGCTTCGGATTCACCTTCGACGCGGATCGGATCCGGCACCTGGAGCAGCAAGGCGCCTAAAGCAAAACCGCGCCGGCTGGGACCAACAAGGGAGGAGGACGCCATGGTGACGACGAACCGTCGTGCGCTCGTGTTGAATGCTGCCGGCCTCGCGGGGGCGGCGGCCCTCGGGTTTCCCCGGCCGGCCTTGGCGCAGGGCGAGCCCCTGCGCATCGGCTGGCTCGCGGCGATGACGGGCCCGAGCTCGGCCCCGACGGTCGGGTTTAACCGCGGCGTGGTCTTCGCCACCGAGGCGATCAACGGCGCCGGCGGGGTCAAGGGCCGCAAGATCGAGCTCGTCACCCGCGACTCGCAAGGCGATCCGACCAAGGCGGTCAACGCCGTGCAGGAGATGATCAGCCAGGCCAAGGTCCACGCGATCTGGGGCCCGACCAATTCCGGCGAGGCCCTGGCGACGACCCCGATCATGGCGCGGGCCAAGATGCCGAACATCCATCCCTGCGTGATCGACACCCTGATCGACCCGGCGAAGTACCCCAACGCCTTCCGCATCGCCCCGTCCAACACCCAGTGGGACGACGCGGTGCGCAACTACGTCCTCAAGGTGCTGAAGGTGAAGCGCGTCGCGGTGATCGGCGACACCACCGGCTACGGCGTCACCGCCGCCAAGGCCTCGGCCGCGGCGTTCAAGCAGGACGGGGCCGAGGTGGTCTATCTCGGCAACATCGACGCGACCCAGCCCGACATGACCCCCGACATGCTGCGCGCCCGCAATGCCGGCGCCGAGGTGCTGGTGGTGTGGAGCGTGTCGACTGGCATGGATGCCCGCCTGTTCAACACCCGCGCCCGGATGGGCTGGGACATCCCGATCGTCGGCCACCCCTCGATGGCCTCGGGCGAGATCAGTGGATTGCTGGAGAAGCCGGCGAACTGGGACAAGGTCTACGCGGTCGGCTACCGCAGCTGCTCCTACGACGAATCCGGCAAGCTCGACGCCCGCAGCGAGGAATTTGTCGCGCGGCTGAAGGGCAAGGTGCCGCTCTCCGACACCCTGCTGTGGTGGGTGGCGGCCGGCTACGACGCGGTCAGCCTGATCGCCAAGGCGGTGGAGGAGACAGGCTCCAGCGCACCCGAGTCGATCGTCAAGCACTGGAACGGGCTCACCAAGTATCCGGGCATCTTCGGCAACTACACCTACACGCCTAAGGAGCATAACGGCTACCCGACCGAGGAGGTGGTGATGTCGGCGGCCAATTCCGGCCGCGACGGCAGCTTCCGGCTCGCCCCGGGCTATTCTTGAGATCTTGGGGGAGGAGCGCCGCCATGCTCGCCTCGATCCTGACCTCGGGCCTCGCCGTCGGCGCGATCTACGCGCTGATCGGCATCACCTACAACACGATGTTCTCGACCTCGCGGGTGATGAGCTTCACCGCGGGCCAGCTCGGAATGCTCGGCGGCGTGCTCGGCTCGCTGTTCACGCTTCGCCTCGGGGCACCCTGGCCGCTCGGTCTCCTGCTGACCCTGGCCTGCGGCGCGCTCATCGGCATCGTCACCGAGTTCGTGGCGGTGCGCCCGGTGCTCAAGAGCCTCGACCAGCACCTCTACGTGCTCTCGACGCTGGCCCTCGCCCTGATGATCCAGCAGGTCACGGCGATCGGCTGGAGCACCGAGCCGCAGCCCTTCCCGCGCCTCCTCGGGGGATTCGGGGAAAACGTCCTCGACGAGAAGTTCTGGCTGCCGGTTGCCGCCTGCCTCCTCGTGGTGCTCGGCCTCGAACTCCTCTACCGGCGCACGCTGCTGGGCCACGCCTTCCTGGCGGTGGCGGAGGACAACTTCGCGGCGCGCGCCCTCGGCCTGCCCGAGCGGCGCCTGCGGGTGATGAGCTATGGCCTCGCCGGCGGCATCGGGGCGCTGGCGGGCTATGCCGGCGGCGAGTTGCTGCTCGCCTTCTTCGCCAACGGACCGCATCTCAACTTCTACGGCTTCATCCCGGTGGCGCTCGGGGGCCTCGGCAACAACCGCGGTGCGCTCGTCGGCGGCCTCGTCCTCGGGCTGTTCCAGCAGACCGCGAATTTCGTCGTCGGCGGCATCTTCGCCTCGGTCGCGGTCTTCACCCTGTTCATCGTCGTGCTGCTGGCGGCCCCGCAGGGTCTTCTCGGTTCGGCCCAGGCGAGGCGCGTATGAGTGTCCCTTCCGCCCTCGCGGCTTCGGAGAGCCCCGCCCCTGCCAGCCTCGGCGGGCGCCTCGCGGCGGCCGCGCCCTTCCTGCTCATCCTCGGCCTGGCGCTCGTCGTGCCGCTCTTCGGCAACGATTACTGGACGCTGATCGCCACCCGGGCGGCGATCTACTGGATCCTGGTCTCGGGCCTCAACCTCGTCGTCGGCTTCGCCGGGCAGCTCGCCATCGGCTATGTGGCGCTGCTCCTGGTCGGCGCCTACACCACCAGCGTGCTCGCCGCCGGCACCGTCCTGCCGGCGTTCCCGGTCGTCGCGGCGCTCGCCTGCGCCGGGATCGTCGGGGCCGGGGTCGGGGTGATCGTCGGCCTGCCGGCCTTGCGCCTGCGCACCTTCTACTTCGCCATGACGACGCTCGGCTTCGCCACCATCGTCACGCAGATCGCGCTCGCGTGGCAGGACGTGACCGGCGGCGGCATCGGCATCACCGGACCCGAGATGCCGGCGCCGTTCGACTCCCGGCTCGGCTTCTACAGCCTGTGCCTCGCCGGGGCGTGCTTATGCACCTGGATGACCCTCAACGTCGCGGGCAGCCGCTACGGCCGGGCGCTCGTGGCGGTCCGCGATGCCGAGGTGGCAGCGGAGGCCGTCGGCATCTCGAAGCCAAAACTCCTCGTCGCGGTGTTCCTGTTCGCCGGCTGCGTCGCGGCGATCGCCGGAGGGCTGTTCGCCTCGCTCCAGACCTACATCACCCCGGACGCCTTCACCTTCGACCTCTCATTGTTGTTCTTCATCGCCGTGCTGATCGGCGGGCGCGGCTCGGTGCTGGGTCCGCTGATCGGCACGATCGTGCTCACCATCCTGCCGGAAGTGGCAGCGCCCCTCGCGGCCTGGTCGACCTTCCTCTACGCGTTCCTGCTCCTCGTCATCGTGGTGGCGCTGCCGGGTGGCATCGCCGACCTCCTCGACCGCAGCCAGCGCCGGCCGTTGCCGGCCGAGCGCACCATCGCGCCGCGCCAGGCCGCCCTCCAGGAATTCGCGACAGGCACCTCGACGCGCGAGCCGATCACGCTCGCCGGCGTGCGCCTGAGCTTCGGCGCCGTGAAGGCGATCGACGGGCTCGACCTGACCCTGCGCCCCGGCGGCGTCCACGGCCTCATCGGTCCCAACGGCTCCGGCAAGACGACGACGCTCAACGTCATCTCAGGATACTACCGGCCGCAAGAGGGGCAGGTGAGCTTAGGGGCCCGCTCGCTCCTCGCCGAGGCGCGGGAGGCGCGCGCTCTGCTGCGCATCGCCCGCACCTTCCAGACCCCGCGAATCGTGGCCGAGGCGACCGTGGTCGAGAACGTCATGCTCGGCGGCAGCGTCGACGGGCGCGCCACCCTGGCCGAGGCGTTGCTCTCGCTGAAGCGCCACCGCGAGGACGAGCGGTCCTTGCGGGATGCCGCCCGCCTCGCCCTCCGGGCGGTCGGGCTCGACGGTGTCGACGAGGTCCGGGCCGGGCGGCTCCAGCACAGCGAGTTGCGCTTCCTCGAGATCGCCCGCGCGTTGATGCTGCGCCCGGCCTTCCTGCTCCTCGACGAGCCGGCGGCGGGCCTGTCGTCGATCGAGATCCAGCGCCTCGGCGGGCTGATCCGCTCGGTGGCGGATGCGGGCATCGGCGTGCTCCTCGTCGAGCACCATGCCGACCTGATCTTCGCGATCTGCGACGAGGTCACGGTGCTCAATCTCGGCCGCGTCCTGGCCTCGGGCACGCCGGCGGAGATCCGCAGCCACAGGGAGGTGGTCAGTGCCTATCTCGGCGGGTGAACCGCTCCTGCACGTGCAGGGGCTGGAGGCGGGCTACGGCAAGATCCGGGTGCTGCACGGCGTCGACCTCGTGGTGAGGGCCGGCGAGGTCGTGACGCTGCTCGGCCCCAACGGCGCCGGCAAGTCGACGCTGCTGCGGGCGCTGTCGGGGCTGCTGCCGGTCCAGGCCGGCACCGTCCGGCTCGGGGGCGCGCTCCTCTCCGGCGCCGGGCCGCGCGCGGCCGTGCGGGCCGGGCTGTCCCACGTCATCGAGGGCCACCGCGTCTTCACCGCGCAGACGGTGCGCGAGAACCTGCTGCTCGCCGCCTACGACCTGCCCCGGGCCGAGCGCGAGGCGCGCATCGAGGAGGCCCTGTCGCACTTCCCCGAGATCGCCGCGAAGAGCCACGACAAGGGCGCCTCGCTCTCGGGCGGCCAGCAGCAGATGCTGGCGGTGGCGCAAGGGCTGGTGCAGCGCCCGCGCCTCCTGATGCTCGACGAGCCCTCCGCCGGCCTGTCTCCGGTGCTGGTCGACCGGGTGCTCGAGGTGGTCACCCGCCTGCGCCGGCAGGGCACGGCGGTGCTGCTGGTCGAGCAGCTGGTCGAGAAGGCGCGCGCCGTGTCCGACCGGGTCTATGCGCTCGCGCAGGGACAGATCGTGCTCGCGGCCGAGGCCGGAGCGCCCGACCTGCCCGAGCGGCTGGAGCGGGCGTATTTCGGGGGCGGGGTGGCACACGCCTGAGAGCCTGTTTGGCTCGCTCGACCGTATTGACGCACTTGACGTCATCCCGGGGCCGCCAAAGCGGAACCCGGGATCCATAACCGCCGACGCCTGCGGATGAAGCGGATCGCGTCCCGCCTCGTTCTGCACCGTCAGCGGTTATGGATCCCGGGTTGGGGCCGGCGGGGGGGCCCCGGGGGCGGGCGAGCGAGGGAT